>JAEXRB010000165.1 GCA_023438325.1 Pseudomonadota bacterium
GGGTCGGGTATCGATCGGCAGGGTTTCTCGATCCAGGAAGCCGAGGTAGTTCTCCAGCGATACCTGCCGGAAACTATGGATGTCGGCATCTTCCTCGCCGCGCTCGATCATCAGCGCGCGGAACTGGTCCTGGCTCATCAAACCATCGACCAGTTTCTGATCCAGCGCCAGTTGCGCCAGATCGCCCTGCGCGCTTTTCACCTGCGCGGCGAAATCGTCGATCTGTGCCTGCAACGTCGCCGCATCCAGATTGCGGAAGCGCGCGATGTCGGCCAGATAGCGCTGCCAGACATCGTTCATCCAGAAAAGGTCGGCCTCGCGCGATTCGGGCGAGGGGCCATCGAGGATGTACGGCTCCATCGCGGATTTGTATTCGCCCACGCGGAACAGGTGCACGTTGGCGCCGAGCTTGTCGTGCAAGCCTTCGCGGTAATAGGCGCGGTAGCGCGCCAGGCCTTCGGCGATCACCGCACCATCGGGATGCAGGTACACCTCATCGGCCAAGGCGGCCAGGTAGTACTGCTTCTGATCCATGCCATCGGAATAGGCCACGACCTGCTTGCCGCTCTTCTTGAACTCGGTGATCGCCGTCGAAAGCTCCTGCAGCGTGGCGTAGCCGATGCCGGTCATCTGATCCGGACGGATCACCAGACGTTCGATCCGTGCATCCGTGGCGGCCACCTTGATCGCACGCAAAAGATCGCGCAATTGGGTTTCCGGCTGGGATTGGCCGAAAGCACGCGCCATGGCGCGCTCAGTCGGATCGGCGCTGTACTGTTCGACGACCTGCCCTTGCGGCGCGATCACCAGCGCATTGCGCTCGGGCAATGTCACGCCGCCGGAGAAGACCGCGACCAGAACGATTGCCGCGACCAGCAGGAACAGGAGGTTGAACACCAAACGGCGGGCGAAATTGATGCTGTTCCAGATGCCGCACAGAAAGCGCATCAACGGCCCGCGAGTGTTATTGGACATGGAAAAATCCGGATCATGTAGGAAACCTGCGCAAGCATACCGTGCCGCTGCCGCCTGACACGTGCCGGAAGGGGTGGCCGGGATGGCAGCTTTCGGCGCTCTTTCTCGTATTCATGACCAGACAGGGTCAAAAATCGAGAAACCTCATGAAAGCCATGACATCCACCGTTTTCCTGCTTGCCGGGCTCGGGCTGCTCGGCACAGCCACAGCCGGCCCCGGCCACTGGACCATTACCGGCCCGGATGGCGGTCAATCCCTCAGTATCGCCGTCGATGCCACCAATGCCAGCCATGCCGTGGCCACCGGACGATCGGGCATCTTCCGCACGCTTGACGCCGGCGCCACTTGGCAGCGCCATCAGTCCGGCCTTTTGCCTACCTATGCCGCGCTGCTGCGCGCGGCGAGCAACAGCTCCCGCATGTATGTCGTCCCGAATGCGCGCCAGCTGTACCGTGGCGACGCGACGGGCAGCTGGGAACCAACAGGCCTGGCCCTGCCGGCAGGCGAGTGGATCAGGGAGGTCGCGATCCGCCACGATCACGCCGATGACGTGATGGTACTGACCTACGAAAACACGCTGCTGCGAAGCAACGACGGCGGCACCAGCTTCTCGTCATTGACCACCTCCGGGATTCCGGCGGGAGGGTGGATCGTGCGCATCTCGTATGTCTCGGCCACGCGGCTTTATGCGGTTTTTATTCCTGAAGACGCCTGGGCTGAGCCTGCCCAACTATTGCGCAGCGACGATGGTGGCGTGACGTGAGCCACGGTGTCGGATCTTCCTGTCAGCGGCGTGCGGGATGCCGACCTGGCATCGGTGGCCGGCCAGCCCGACAGGATTTTCGTGGCACACGGCGGGAATGCCTGGCGCAGCGACGATGCCGGCAACACCCTCTCCGCCTGCGGAGCGCCGCCGGGCGGCGACGTTGGCCACGTCATGCTCGCAATGGGCGGTGCGTCGCCTCGCATCTGGCTCGGCGGTGCGCGGGGCTTGTATCTATCCACCGATGACTGCGCCAATTGGACAGCGCGCGGTGCGGGGCTGACGTCCGATGGAATGCGTCCGGACGGCATCGCCAGCATCGCCGTCGGTGCGAACCATCCAACCGATCCGCGCATCTACGTCGGCACCCCGAGCGGTGGGCTGTATCGCAGCGATGGCGACGGCATGAGCTTCACCCAGCGCTCGAACGGATTCACCAGCCACAACATCCGTGCGCTGGCAGCGCATCCTGCCGTGGCCGGGCATTTGTGGGCGGGTCACGGCGATGCGACCACGCCGAGCGGCACGGTCTGGCGCAGCACCGATTCGGCCGCGAGCTGGCATCGCAGCAATACCGGCCTGCACGCCATGCACCTGCGCGGCATCACGGTGGATCCGACGACGGCAGGGTTGCCGGGCGGGCCACACCTCTACGGCGTCGGCAGCTCACTCTGGCAGGGTTCGCCCGGGGGTTACATCACCGACGGCGGCATCTACAAGAGTCTGGATGGTGGCATCTCGTGGGCCACGATCGACAATGGCCTTCCCGAGAACCTACTCGCTGGCAGCCCTTCTCGCTACATCGGCAGCGTGCGCCATGCGGTGCTCGATCCACGCTCGTGTGCTTCTCCGCCCGCGACGGGGCCATGCAGCAGCGGCCCGTTGCAGACCGTTTACGTCAGCGCCAGTGGCCGCCCCAACTGGGGGAGTGGCGTGTATGCCGCTGCCCGCGTCTACAAATCCACCGATGCCGGCGCGACCTGGACAGCGAGCGAGAACGGCCTGCCTGCCCCGACACCCACGGAGGGCGGCTGCTACATCCCGCAGATCGCCGTGCCGCTGGTGATCGATCCGGCAAAGCCAACGACCTTGTACCTGGGCCTGAGTCTCGGCTATTCCCCCCTTTCCCCCTGTGCGCTACCCACGATTGCAAACGGCATATTCAAATCCACCGATGGCGGTGGCACCTGGATGCATTCGAGCAATGGCTTGCCGCGCATCGGCGGCGCGGGAACCTCGCATTGGAGTTCTCTTGCCATCGCCATAGCGCCGAGCCAGCCCCAGACGCTCTATGCCAGCGCCTACCACTACGACGTCAATGGCAGCATGCACAGCCGCATCTTCCGCAGCACAGACGGTGGAGCGAACTGGAGCGAACGCAGTGTCGGCGTGGTCGGGCAGGACATCCGCGCCGTGCTGGTGGATCCCATCGACCCGGATCTTGTGTACGCCGCCGCAGCCGGCAGCAGCATCGGTAGCGGCGGCGTCTATCGCAGCAGCGATGGCGGCCTGACCTGGGATTCGATCAGCATCGGCATCGATGGCATCGCCGTGACGACCCTGATGCTCGATCCACACGACAGCGCGCGCCTCTACGCCGGCACCATCAGCGGCGTGGCCGAATACACCCGGATACCCGACGAAGACATCGACGGCGTTCCGAGCGACGTGGAAAGCCAGGCGCCTCATGGTGGTGATGGCAATCAGGACGGCATTGCCGATGCGCTGCAATCACATGTCGCTTCAATCCTGTTGCCGAATACCTCCACACGCGGCAACGCGACCTGGCTCACCTTGTGGGTAGAGCCGGTCGAAGGCACCTGCACCCGCATCAACAACATGCAGGTGCGCGACCCCGCAACGCTACCGGCAGACATCGCACGCGGCCCGCTGGCCACGCAGTACGCTCATGGCCTCCTCCAGTTCGACCTGCCCGATTGCCAGAAGGCCCGCGTCCACGCGCGCTTCCACGACAGGGATTACAGCGATCCGCGCTACAGCTGGCGCAACTACGGCCCGCTTCAGCCCGGCAGCACCGAAACCATGGCCTGGTACGGCTTCAGCGGCGCCAGCCGCAGTGCTGCCGATACCTGGAC
>JAEXRB010000199.1 GCA_023438325.1 Pseudomonadota bacterium
GATGTGACGTGCTATCCCGGGCGCGTTATCGAAAACCGCAATTTCGCCCTCGCGCTGCACGTGTTCCTGTATCACCACGCGATCCATGCCCGCCGGCAGCGGCGCGCCGGTGAAAATGCGCACGCAGGCCGCTTCGGGCACCTGCTGCTTGCCGGCCTCACCGGCGAACACCGCACCGAGGATGCGCAGGCGCGCTGGCAATTGCACGAGATCGGCATCGCGCACCGCGTAGCCATCCATCGCAGAAACCGTCTGGCGCGGCGCATCCAGCAAGGCCACGACATCTCGTGCCAATACACGCCCCTGTGCATTTGCCACGGGCAGCGATTCGGTTCCGGTGCGCTCGGGCAAGGCGCCAATCAAGCCGCAAGCGTGATCGTAGGTGATCATCGTCTTGCGCTCTCAGGCACACACATCGCGCAGGCGGGGAATCTGCCCGGCCAGCGAGCAGGGCTTGTAACGGCTGTCCAATTCGAATGCGAGCACCTTGTCCCAGCCATCGCGGCACGCGCCGGTGGAGCCTGGCAGGCAGAAGATGAAGGTGTCGCCGGCTTGCCCGGCAAAGGCACGCGATTGCAGCGTGGAGACGCCGACCGATTGCATGCTGGCATTGTGAAATACCACCGAGAACCCGTCCATCTCACGCCGGAACAGCGGGCGGATCGCCTCCGGTGTGACGTCGCGCGGCGCAAACCCGGTGCCGCCCGTAGTGAGAATCACGTCGATGTCGTCGTTGCTGACCCAGCATCGAATCGTGGCACGGATGGCTTCCACGTCATCGCGCAACACCGCGCGCGCCATCAGCTCATGGCCTGCGCTTTGCAGGCGCTCCACCAGCAGTGCGCCGGAAGTATCGTTGGCCTCGGTGCGTGTGTCCGAGATCGTGAGTACGGCGATGCGGAGTGGATGGAACGTCAGGTTTGGATCGATACCGGGCATCGCAAATCCTTGCTGATCGGGAAAGCCGCAGCTTACGACACCATCGCATGCACAGGCAGGCTATGCTCGCGCAGAGTCGTCCTTCCCTGCCCGCGCCATGACCGATTCCACCTCCATCACCACGCCCGGTTGCGCGCAACGGCACATATGGCGCTGGCGCGATGGCCGTGGCGAAGACGTGCTCGATGCGGTGGCCGAAGAAGTGCCGGTGGCGATGCGTTACAACGGCCAGTCGTTTGCCGTGATGATGGCCACGCCTTGCGATCTGCATGATTTCGCCCTCGGTTTTTCGCTGAGCGAAGGCTTGATTGCCGATCCGGGGGAACTGCTCGGCGTGGATATCCACGAACACATGGAAGGCATCGAGCTTTCGATGCGCGTCAGCGATGCCGCCCCGGCTGCTCGCCTTCAACCCGATGTCGAACGTCTGTTGCCAGGGCGCGGCAGTTGCGGCATCTGCGGCACTCGCGAACTTGAGGATGTGGTGCGCCCGCCTACGCCACTCGTTCGTGCCCGCAGCTTTTCCGCCACGGCCCTGCGACACGCGCTCGATACGCTCTCCCGGCATCAACCAATGAACGCGCAGACCGGCGCCATCCATGCCGCCGCTTGGGCCGATCCCGACGGAAAAATCCTTCTGGTGCGCGAAGACGTGGGGCGGCACAACGCCTTGGACAAACTCACCGGCGCGATGCGGCGCGAAGGCCGTGCCGCCGATGCCGGCATGCTGCTCATATCCAGCCGTGCCAGTTACGAAATGGTGACCAAGGCAGCGCGTGCCGGCATCGGCCTGGTCGCTGCCGTGTCAGCACCGACGGCGCTTGCGATCAGCCTGGCGCGAAGTGCCGGTGTGTGCCTGATCGGCTTCGCACGCGCGCATGGCTACAACGTCTACACCCATCCCGAACGCCTCTTGCCGGAATGAATCGGCCCGCTCCCAATCGCTTGCTGATTTTCGGCGCGATCCTGAGTGCGTCGGCTGCCGCGTTGCATCTGGGGTGCATCGTTTTCGGCGCAGCGTGGTATCGCTTTCTGGGCGCAGGCGAAGCCATGGCAGGCATGGCCGAGAGCGGGCACTGGCATCCCACGCTCGTCACCTTGTTCATCAGCGCGATGCTGCTGCTTTGGTCGATGTACGCGCTGTCTGGTGCCGGAGTTTTGCGCCGGCTCCCGTTTTTGCGCACGGCGTTGTGCCTGATTGTCGGCATTTACCTGCTGCGCGGAGTCGGTTTCGTGTTGCTCATGCCGCACTTTCCCGACAACAGCCTCTCGTTCTGGATCACCAGCTCCGCGATCTGCCTGACGTTCGGAGTGATCCACACCATCGGCCTGCGGCAAGTCTGGGCAAGCTTGTGAACGAGCACGCCGACCCGGCACCGCTTCATGGCCTCGTTCTGGCGGGCGGCCAGAGCCGGCGCATGAAACAGGACAAGGCGTATCTGGCGTATGACGGGCAACCGCAATTGCGCCGTGCATTCGATTTGCTGGCGCCATTGGTGGCGCGCTGCTTCGTATCGGTGCGGCCGCAGCAGCGTGACGATCCGTTGCGTCGCACGTTTCCGCAAATCGTCGATCACCTCGACGATGCGGGCCCGGCTGCCGGCGTTCTGGCCGCACTGGAAAGCCAACCTCGTGCGGCATGGCTGGTACTGGCGTGTGACCTGCCCTTGCTCGACGCTCGCACCGTGAGCGCGTTGATATCCGCTCGCGCCCTCGATGCCGATGCGACCGCCTACATCAGCCAGCATGACGGCCAGCCCGAACCACTTTGTGCGATCTGGGAACCATCGAGCCGCATGCCGCTCGCCATGGCCATCGAGCGCGGCGAGCGAAGCCTGCGCCGTGTGCTGGTAGAACTACGCGTTCACGCGATGACGCCGGAACGCAACGCGGCGCTGAGCAACGTCAACACCCCGGAGGATGTGGTGCACATCCTTTCAGGGCAATAAACCACTCGCGTCGTTATCGCATCGTCACAAATTCTTCCGCCGCTGTCGGATGGATCGCCACGGTGTTGTCGAAGTCGCGCTTGGTGGCCCCCATTTTCAACGCCACAGCGAAGCCTTGCAGGATTTCATCCATGCCGTGGCCTATGCCATGGATGCCGACGATGCGTTCCTCCGGCCCCGCGCACACCAGCTTCATGCGCGCCGGCTGGCGGAAACGTGTCACCGCCGTGTACATCGCGGTGAAGGCCGTCCGATACACCTTCACCATGTCGTTCCCGAACTTCTCGCGCGCCTCTGGCTCGCTCAAACCCACCGTGCCGATGGGGGGATGGGTGAACACCACGCTGGGAATGTTGCTGTAATCCAGTCGCTCATCCGGCTTGTTGTTGAACAAACGCTCGGACAAACGCCGCCCCGCCGCAACCGCCACCGGCGTCAATTCTGCCTCTCCGGTGATGTCGCCCACGGCATAGATGCCGGGGACCTGCGTGTTCTGGAATTCATCCACGCGAATGTAGCCACGTTCATCCCGCGTCACGCCTGCCGCATCCAGCTCAAGCCCGGTGGTATCCGGTTCGCGCCCGATGCCCCACAGCAGGCAGTCGGTGATGTGGCGTTCCCCGTTTTCCAGATGCAGTGTCAGGCTGCCATCGTCGTTTTTTTCAACCCGAACCAAGTTAGCTCGAGTGTGCAGCGTGATGCCATCGGCTTGCATCACTTCGATCAGTGTTTCGCCCAGGAGCGGATCGAAGCGCCGCAGCACGGTGTCCTGACGAACGAACAGATGCGTGTCCGAACCCAGCGCGTTCAACACACCAGCCAGTTCAACCGCGATGTAACCCGCGCCCACGATGGCGGTGCGCTTGGGCATGTGTGCGAGAGCGAAAAAGCCATCCGAATCCAGCCCATGCTTGGCACCCGGGATATCCGGATGCGATGGCCGGCAGCCGGTGGCGATGAGGATGTGATCGGCCGTCATGCGTTCGCCGTTCACCTCGATCGTGCGTGCGTCCACGAAGCGGCCGAAACCGTGGATCACATCCACCCCGTTCTTCGCCAGCGTGCTGTCATACGATGCATGGATACGCTCGATGTAGGCCTGCCGGTTTTTCACCAGCGTGGCCCAATCGAAATGCTCGAGCGTGGTGTTGAAG
>JAEXRB010000206.1 GCA_023438325.1 Pseudomonadota bacterium
ACGCCCACCACCGTCAGACAGGCGAAAAATCCGATGCAGGCGGAAAATACGGCGATGCGCCCGGTGAGCCAGGGCCAACTGAATACCGGATAGCGCCGATAACGGCTCCAGACCGTGTTGCCGCCGATCAGGACATCCGATGGCAATGGATCATGCAGCCGGTAGCCGATATTTCCCGACATGCTCCGATCACCCCTTCCTGCACGAGGCGAAGATCGCCACGACGTCCTTGATGATGACGCTCAGGACATCATCGGCACCTGCAAACATGCAGCCTCTCCTCAGTTGCGCTTGCCGGAAAGTACCTGCCCGCCCTGATGCAGGTCGAGCGACGCCACCGCACCGGCCTGGTCGCGCTTGAACACGATCTCGATGCCGTAGGCAGCCGCTTCGAAGGTATCGGCGCCCGCCGCATCGAGCGGAAACTCGCCCTGCCCGGTCGCCTGAGCATGCAGTTTGCCGTCACGCGCACGCACCGTCAGGACGAAGCCCGGCATCAATGCGTAGTCACCGGCGAAGGCCGCCAGTTGTTCATTCGTCAACGGCGGCGCAACCTGCGCATGACCTTCCTCGACGATGCGCGTGGCCGCGAGCACAGCACCCATCTGCGACCAGGTGAAGCCGTAATCACCCCCGGATTTTTTCCGCGGCACCAAGGTGGCATCCAGTTCGAGCGGGAAGAAATCGCCTGCGTCGTCGTAGCCCATCTCCAACTCGTCCTGCCCTGTGGCCTGCACGAAGAGCTTGCCGTCGCGCTGGCTCAGCGTCATCGTCATCGCACCCTGCACCTGATACTGGCCGACCAAGGCATCGAGCAGCTCCGGCGTGGGCGTGGCGAGTTTGCGTGGCTGGCCGAGCGGGAACGAGGCATCCACCAGATGCAGGCCGAGGCTGCCCAAGCCTCCAATGCCGTGCCAAGCGGTATCGGACAAGATCACCACGCCGCGCTGCTTTTCCCGATCCACCGAAACGAACGAGGAGAAACCACCGGTGCCGCCCTCATGCGTATGCACGATGCGCTCGCCCACGCGCGCCAGCATCCAGTTCATCGCCATCGGCGGCTGCTCACTGACTTTCTTCTGCGCCAGTTCGAGCGCGGGCGAGATCGACGCATCGATCGCTCCGAGATTGCCCTGCACGTAGCGCACCATGTCGTCGAGGGTGGCACGCACGCCGCCGACGCCGGCCAGATCGGTGGCAAAGTGCCACGCGGAAACGGGCTTCGCATTCGGCGCATGCCCGGTCGCGGCACGCACGCCTTCGGGTGGCGCGTTGATGTAGGCATGCCGCATGCCCAGCGGCGCGAACAGGCGCTGCTTGAGCAGCGCTTCCAGATCCTCGCCAGCGCGCCGCGCCACCGCAAGGGACAGCAGCATCGAGGCGAAATTGGAATACTCGAATGCAGTACCGGGGGCCACGGCAAGCGTCACGTCGCCGAGCGAAGCCAGCAATGCGTCTTCGCCCAGATCGGCGTAAGGGTCGTCCATGTTGGCCGTGCCCATGCGCGAAGGCAGCGCCGGCAGGCCGCTGGTATGGGTGACCACGTGGCGCAGCAGGATCGGCCGGCCTTCGAACGTCGGCAGCTTCGTGCCTTCGGGCAGGTATTCGGCCAGCGGATCATCGAGCGCGGCCTTGCCTTGTTTGATCAGATCGGCCAGCAGCACGGCGGTCATGGTCTTGCTGATCGAACCGATCTCGAACGCGGTGGAGGCATCGATGCGCCTCGTGCTCTTCGGATCGGCGCAGCGGAATGTACGCGCCACGGCTTCGTTCTCGATCACGGCCACGGCCATGCATGCGCCGGTGCGATCACCGGCCAGACGCTGATCCACGAGCGCGGCCAGTTGCGCATCGTCGATGGCGTGGGCATGGGCGGCAACGAGTGTGATGCTGGCGACCAGCACCTTGGCGAGCGGCTTCATGGATGAACTCCTGAGAATGCGGACATGCAGGCTGCAGCGTTCGGCCAGACTACGTTGAAGAATGCGACGAAACCCGTTCTGGATACGACCAAGGGCGATAGTCCGCCCCTCAACAGCCGATTTTGGGCAAGAATGTGCGTTTCCCCGACGTCAAAGAACCATGCCGGCAGCACCACATCATCACGCCACTGCGTTTCTTCCGATCTCCGTGCTGCTGTTGTTCGCGTTGCTGCTTCCAGCATGCCGGCATGATGCGCGAACCGGACCTGCGGACACGCGCCCGCCAACGCTGATCCTGGTCTCCATCGACGGCTTCCGCGCCGATTACCTCGATCTGGGGCTGACGCCCACACTCGCCAGACTCGCGCAGGAGGGTGCGCACGTGGACGCCATGCGACCGGCGTTCCCGACCCTGACTTTCCCCAACCACTACACCCTCGTCACCGGGCTGCACCCGGATCACCACGGCATCATCAACAACGCGATGCGCGATCCAGAATCGGATCAGCGCTTCACGCTCAACAACCGCGATGCGGTAAAGAACGCGTTCTGGTGGAACGATGCGCAACCGATCTGGAACACCGTGCGTGATGCCGGCCTGCGCAGCGCCACCATGTTCTGGCCCGGCTCCGAAGCCCCCGTGCATGGCCAGCACCCGCATTACTGGCTGCCCTTCGATGCGACGATGAAGCCGGAGGCGCGCGTGGCGCAGGTGTTGCAATGGCTGGATCTGCCACCGCACGAGCGTCCGGATTTCATCACGCTGTATTTCGACGCGGTCGATCACATGGGGCACGTGACCGGCCCGGATTCGCAGGAAACCCATGCCGAAATCGTGCGCACCGATGCCGCCCTGGCGCGGCTGGTCGCCGGACTCGAACAACGCGGCCGGCTGGCAGACATCAATCTGCTCGTGGTATCGGATCACGGCATGGCGGCGACGCCTGCCGAGCAGGCCATCGCGCTGGACGATTACATCCCGCGCGATCTGTTCGAACTCGGTGCACGCGGTTCGATTGCCGGCCTGAGCGCCGCGAACGGCCGCGAGGCCGAACTGGCCGCAGCGCTGTCGCAACCGATTCCGCACGTCCAGTGCTGGCGCAAGGAAGATGTCCCGGCGCGCTACCGCTACGGCAGCCACCGTCGCATCTCGCCCTGGGTGTGCATGGGCGATGAAGGCTGGACGATTTTCGATCGCGCCCACCTGAAGCGTTTCGGAGTGAACCCCGGCGCGCATGGTTTTGACCCGGAACTGGCGTCGATGGCGGCGATATTCGTGGGGCATGGCCCGGATTTCCGGCCCGGCGCCACCTTGCCGCAGATCGACAGCGTGGATGTGTATCCGCTGATGACGCGCCTGCTGCGCATCACGCCTGAAGCACACGATGGCGATGCAACGCGGACGCTGCCGCTGCTGCGCGAAAAACCGGATTCAGTCGCCCGCTGAATCGTCGGGCATATGCGCACCACGCTCACGCTTCACGCGATTCCACAGCGCCTCCTGCTCGGCCAGCGCGAGGCTATCGAAGGCGCGACCTTCGGCAGCGGCAAGCGCCTCCATGCCGCGGAAACGCTGCTCGAACTTGGCATTGGCGCGGCGTAACGCGACACCTGCATCGACCTTGGCATGACGCGCAAGATTGACGGCGACGAACAACACGTCGCCGATCTCGTCCTCCAGCCGATCCGCATCGCGACCGCTCGCCAGCTCGGCTTCCACTTCGACGATTTCCTCGCGCAGCTTGGCGATCACCGGCGCGATATCGGGCCACTCGAAACCGGTGCGAGCGGCGCGCTTCTGCAATTTCAGGGCGCGCATCCACTCAGGCAGGCCGACGGCAATGCCGGCCAGCGCGCTGCTGTCGGCATCGCCGCGCTCCTGCCGTTTGATCGCTTCCCAGCTCTCGTTCACGGCCTGCGCATCATGGGCCTGCGCGCTGCCGAACACGTGCGGATGACGCCGCACCAGCTTGTCGGCCAGCGCCTGCACCACATCGGAAAAATCGAAACTGCCTTCTTCGCTGGCCATCTGCGCGTGGAACACCACTTGCAACAGCAGGTCGCCCAGTTCGTCCTTCAGCGCGGCGCGATCCCCGCGTGCGATGGCATCGGCAACTTCGTAGGCTTCTTCGATGGTGTACGGCGCGATGCTGGCAAAGCTCTGCTCCAGATCCCACGGGCAGCCGTGCTGGCGATCACGCAGGTGCGCCATCAGCGCGAGCAATTCCTCGATGCGTGTCATTGCACCCAGTCTTTCCACGGCAATTGCGGATCGCCGAGCGCGATGAAATCGGGATTGAGCAATGTCTCGCGCTGGTTGTAGCGGAACGGCGCACCGGAAAGATCCAGCACCACACCGCCAGCCGATTCGAGAATGCATTGGCCGGCGGCGGTATCCCATTCGCTGGTCGGGCCGAAACGCGGATAGACATCGGCCCGGCCCTCGGCGATGCGGCAAAACTTGAGCGAGGAGCCCAAGGCCAAGCGCTCGTGTTCGCCCATGGCATCCAGCGCATTCGCGGTGCGTGCATCCAGATGCGAGCGACTGGCAGCCACCCGCAACGGCGCGCGCGCAGGGCGCTGGGTGGCAAGGCGCATGTCCTCCCCGCTGGCGCTGTCGCGCATCCAGCAGCCGGCACCTTTCTGTGCATGCACGAGATAATCGAGCACTGGCGCGTAGATGATGCCCAGCACTGGCGCACCGTCCTCAATCAGCGCGATGTTGACGGTGAATTCGCCGTTGCGTTTGACGAACTCGCGCGTGCCATCGAGCGGATCGACCAGCCAGTAGCGCGCCCACTGTCGGCGCGTGGCCCAGTCGATGCCTGCGCCTTCCTCGGAAAGCACGGGGATGTCGGGCGTCATCACGGCAAGCTCGCTGGCAATGATGCGATGCGCGGCCAGGTCGGCAGCCGTGAGCGGCGTGTGGTCACCCTTGGTTTGGACGGTGAAATCCTGCGCGTAGACCTCAAGGATGGCGGTGCCGGCCTGACGTGCGATCGCGATGCTGCGCTCGCGCCAGGCCGCAAGCTCGATCCAGCTCATGCCACATCCTGCGGGCGCGGTGCGTCATCGGGAAGCAAACCGCGTGCGCGCAAGGAGATGAACTCGCGCACGATGAACATGGCCGCCAGCGAGCGGCCCTCGGAGCAGTCCTCGCGCAGCATCAACTGATCCAGCGCATCGAGCCGCCAAGGCAACACTTCCAGCTCTTCCGGCTCGTCGCCTTCCAGCCGTTCGGGATACAAGTCCTCGGCCAGCATCAGCCAGGTTTGGTGGCCCATGTAGGCCGGGGCGAGCGTCATCGCGCGCAGCCGGGTCACACGGCGTGCGCCGAAGCCGGCTTCTTCCTTGAGTTCGCGCACGGCGGCCTGTTCGGGCGTCTCACCGGCATCGATGCGGCCCTTGACCAGCCCCAGTTCGTAGCGGTGCGGGCCGCAGGCGTACTCACGCACCAGCATCAGCGTTTCCGGATCGCGCATCGCGGCCACCACCACGGCGCCACGGCCGCGTGGAGCCATGCGTTCGTAGGTGCGCTCCACACCGTTGGAAAAACGCAAATCCAGACGCTCCACCTGGAAGCGCCCGCCGAAATCCAGCTCGCGGCGTTCGAGAATTTCAGGCAGTTCACGCATGATTCCATCCTTCAAAACGGGCCAGCACATCGGCATGCAGCGCCGGTGCGGCGGCCAGCACGCTGCGGGTTTCAAAATCGAGTGGTGCGCCGGAAAGGTCGGTGAACACGCCGCCGGCTTCGCGCACGATGACGGCCAGTGCGGCGATATCCAGAATGTTGACGTCCGACTCGATGACCACGTCGACACTGCCTTGCGCGAGCAGGTGATAGTGCAGGAAATCGCCGTAGCCGCGCCCGCGATTGGCCTGGATCAACAGTTCCCCGAGCGCGCCCCAGCGCGGCCCGCGCGCGAGGGTTTTCAAGTTGCCGGTGGAAACCACGGCATCGGCGATGTGGCTGGTCTGTGCCACGTGCAGCGGGATTCCATCGAGGAAGGCGCCGCCACCACGTCGCGCCCACGCCATTTGGCCGAACTGGCTGGCGCAGGAAACGCCGAGCACCAATTCGCCGTGATGCATCAGCGCGATCTGGGTGGAAAACACCGGATTGCGACGCACGAAGCTCTTGGTGCCATCGAGCGGATCGACCAGCCAGAGAAAATCCCCTTCACCATCGCGGCCCTGTTCTTCGCCATGGATGGCGTGATCGGGAAAAGCCTCGCGCAGCACCTGCCGGATCGCCTGCTCGGCTTCGATGTCGGCCTGGGTGACCGGGGTTGCATCGGGCTTGAGTTCAGCGTGATACGCACCTTGGTAATAGCCGTCGATGACAGCCGCCGCCGCCTGCGCGGCCTGGCGTGCCACATCGAGTGCGCGATCGAGGAAGGCGGCATCGATCACTGCGAGCGCCCGCGCAATCCGCCGCTGACATGAAACTCGACGCTGCCATCTTCCTGCGGTTGGCCGATGTGGCGCAGGGCGCGGGTCACCTGTGGATTGCCATCGCGCGGGCGCAGCGTGGCGCGGGCCTCGTAGCCCAGCAAGGTGGTCTTGAACTCGCCTTTCACTTCGAGCGGGCCGCCTTCATCCTTCACGGTGCCACCGAAACCACCCGCTTGCGGGCCGAAGTCCGCGACGATGGTGCCGAAACTGGCCTGATCCGCACCGCTGACGGCCGCATCGCGCCATGTGGCGCGGCCTTGCAGCGCGGTGGGCACGTTGTTCTGCAATTGCAGTGTGTCGAGCCTTACATCGACGCGGCCGAGCAGGTTCAACGCGGGCACATCGAGCACCGGCTCCAATCGGCTGGCCGGGAACGAGGCATCGACGTCGGTCAGGCGAATGACGCCATCACGGCCGCGGCTGAGGCGTCCCCTGCCGGAATAATCCTGCCCATCGAGGATGAAATCGGTATCGAGCACGCCGGTCAAAAGCGCGCCCGCATGGACTTTCCAGCCCAGGGCGCCGAGGTCATTGCCGTTGCGGATCACGCGCCCGGCGCGACCTTTCCACACCGTGCCTGAAACCTCTTGCAGTTGTACCGGCGCACTGGCCGGCATCGCATGTTCGAGTACCAGCCGCGCCGGCAGCAGCACCACCACGATCACGG
>JAEXRB010000261.1 GCA_023438325.1 Pseudomonadota bacterium
CCACCACATACCCATCCGTCGCCGTCCGATAGCGTCCGGAAATCCTCAAGAACCCCGCCATCGTGCGGGGTTTTTTGTCCGTAGGCGTCCGATGCCGCCCGCTGGCATCCGGCAAAAATGTGAGTCAGTATGTGAGTCATATTTGGCCTGCCTTGGGCCTGACTCACATGCTCACCGATACCAATCAGGGGGGGGGCGTATCATGAACAACGCGATATACGGTGCGATGCTTGTCGTGCTGGCGCTGGCAATGCCCACCGAGAGCACCGCCCAGAAAATGTACCGCTGCAAGAGTGCGGGCGGCGCGACGATCTACTCGCAGATGCCATGTGCTGGTGATGGCAAGGACCAGCAAGAAATCGAGGTGAAAGCCACCAGGGCCAGCGAGCGCACGCCCGAAGAAGTCGCCGCCATGGAGACCATGCAGCACAACCGCACGATGGGCAACATTGCCAACCAGGAAGCTACCTGCATCCGTGCCAGAGCTGACAACATCTGGCGCGGTGCCAACGCACGCATTCAGCAGCACGAGCAGCAGATCACCAAGCTGGAAGCCGACACCCGGCGTGCGAGGAACAACCTTGCAGGCGCAACGTGGGAAGCAGGCCTGCGTGAACAGATTTCCGGCATCAATCAGTTGATTGCCATGGAACGGCAAACGGCATCGACACAGGAGATCGAGGCGCGGCGTGAGTGCGCTGCCCAGCGTAAGGCGGCGGAAGAGAAGGCCGCAAGTAGCCAGCCATCCCCGTAAGCACCGATAGGAGCGATAAAACAAAAGCCCCCGAGTGATCGGGGGCTTTGTCGTTCCGCGTGGCATCAGAGACTCATACCGCCGCCCGCTTGCGCATAAACTCTTCCACAGGCGGGGTGGATTCCGGGGGCGCTTGCTGCTCGACGGCATCCATGAGGTCGCGCAGAATGTCGCGAATCTCCGAACGCGCAAAGCGGTTCAACAGGTCACGGATCATCGGCTGGTAACCGATGCCGTGATGGTCGGCAATCATCTTGAGTTGTTGCAGCAAACCGCGTTGCAGACGGATGGAAATCATCTGCAAGCCCAGCGCATCGTTCACCGCATTGGCATCTTCCATCGTGGCTGACGCGGCATGGTTGGCTTGGTTGCCCATATCGCCCTCCGGCCCCCACCGATCTGCATCGGCCAGCAGGCGATTCAGCTCTTGGTCCTGGACGTTGGCAGCGTTCATCTGTAGCACTCCCTGAGTGGTCATGGATATCAACGTGAGCTGTACTTGTGAAAGATTCGCTCGATTTCTTGAGTGGCGGGGTAGGCCGACTTCAGCACGATGTCGTTGCCGCGCTGGATGAAGACAATCTTGAGCCTGCGCCGCTGGTTGGTCTCCCCCACAAACCAGAGTGTGGGCGGGTCGGTCCGGTGTTCTTCCCGATTGTCAGTGCAGTACCCGCCGCAGTGGTTTTCGAAGCATTGCTCTATCTCCTTGCGAGTGAGTGAGCCATGGTCTTGCTGCTCAATCTTGGCTGCAATCGCGGGGACGATGATGACTGTCATGTCATGGCTTGGCTACGGAGATGTGGGATTGTATATACAGAACTTGCAAGGCAGCAACGGCCATCTATCTGAAGTGTGAGGCAGGTACGCCACTCTTGTATTGACATATTGGGGCTTCTTTCTGCTTTCCCATGAACGGAAAGCCACTGCTTCCTCTGCCCCTTGACATCCACCACCCGACCCGCATAGCCACACCACCGCTGCCGCACAATCGGCAGCCGGGTATGACAGCCCGAACGACAAAGGCGCACAAGCGCCGCAACGGCGCTTTTTTGTTGCGCGCAGTCCGTGTTCTATGGCGGGTTGCACGGGAAGGCATGCAGGTGCGCAGCTTCGATCCGGCCACGGACATCCCGGCACTTGCGGTGGAAGCCGATGCCGTGGGCGGCGCGGCCTTGATCGTGGTCGATCCCATCGTGTCGGCAGTGGCCGGCGACAGCCACAAGAACGGCGAGGTGCGGCGCGCGTTGCAACCACTGGTGACGACGATGGCGGATCGCCTTGGTGCGGCAGTGCTTGGCATCAGCCATTTCAGCAAGGGCACCGCCGGGCGTGATCCGACCGAGCGCGTGACCGGCTCGGTCGCCTTCGATGCGCTCTCGCGTGTGGTGCTGGTGGCCGCCAAGCGGCTGGATGCCGATGGCGGTGTCGATCGCATGCTGGCGCGGGCCAAGAGCAACATCGGCCCGGATGGCGGTGGCTTCGGCTACGCGGTGGAACAGATCGACCTGGGCGACGGCATCCAAGCCAGTCGCATTGCCTGGGGCAACTCGCTGGAGGGTTCGGCCCGCGATCTTCTCTGCCAGGCCGAAGCCGACGATGCCGAGGCCGGCGAACACCGCGACGTGGATTCCTTCCTCGAAGACCTACTCATCTGCGGCGAGCAAACCGCCAAGGCCATCTACCGCGACGCCGAGGCCGCCGGCTACAGCCGCGACCAGATCAAGCGCGCCAAGCGCAGGCTCAGTGTGCAGACAGCGAAAACCGGCATGGAAGGCGGCTGGGTGTGGCGGCTGCCGCCCGAGCCGCAACGGTGAGTGCTGGCGGAAACAGGCCTCCCGAACGGAGCGTTTCAGCCCCGAAGGGAGCAGGGTGCAAGGAGTTGCGCCCTTCGCTCCCTTCGGGGGTCAGGCTGGCGTGTTGGCTGCCGATTGCGCCCACGGTGTGATCGCTGCCAGCGTTCCGGCCAGGGCGTCTTTCGCCACGGCGGCATCGTGATCGGTCTGCAAGCCGATCCAGAAACCATCGGACATGCCGAAGAAGCGCGACAGGCGCAGGCCGGTGTCAGCAGTAACGCCACGCTGGCCGGTGACGATTTCGCCGATGCGCCGTTGCGGCACGCCGATTTCCTTGGCCAGCCGGTATTGGGTGATACCCATCGGCTTGAGGAACTCTTCGAGCAGGATCTCGCCGGGGTGGGGATAGGGGACGGTTCGCATGTTCGCAGCCTCAGTGGTAATCGACGATCTCGACCTGTTCCGGCCCGATGGCCGACCAGACAAAGCACACACGCCAGCGTTCGTTGACGCGGATGCTGCATTGCCCGGCGCGGTCACCGGCCAACGCTTCCAGTCGGTTGCCGGGTGGTACGCGCAGGTCATCCAGCACCGCAGCACGGTTCAACATCGCCAGCTTGCGCATGGCGGCGGCCTCGACGTTGCCAAAGCGCCGCACGCGCTTGCCCTCGAACAGGGCTTGGGTGTCCTTGCAACGGAATGATTGGATCGCCATGTCGAAATAGTAACGCGATACGTTACTAGCGAGAAGGGCTTGCACTCGCCCGGGTTGGTCAGCGGGCGATACCTGACGCGCTCGCGTGCCACTTGCCGCCGAAGGGAGCGAAGGGTGTCACTCCCTGCACCCCGCTCCCTTCGCTCCCTTCAGGGCTGAAATGCTCCCTTCGTGTGTTGCCATTCAGTCGCCGAAGTCAGGCTCGCCAGGGGGTGGAAATGAAATAAGTGAGTCAGATTGAGAGTCAGATTTGTTAGAGCTGCTTCGTGATCTCTTTATAAACAATAAGATGCGATTGCTATTCTATTCCATCACGGCCCACCACATACCCATCCGTCGCCGTCCGATAGCGTCCGGAAATCCTCAAGAACCCCGCCATCGTGCGGGGTTTTTTTTCCGTAGGCGTCCGATGCCGCCCGCTGGCATCCGGCTGAAATATGAGTGCAGGTGCGGTTACGGTTTTCGCGCCGCAGGGGTGTGCTCGCGTCGTGCCCGGCGGTATCAGGCTCGGGTCGGTACAATGGCGGGCATAGCTTATGCAGTGGACGGGCCATGCGCACGCTTTATCCTTCGATCGAACCTTACGACACAGGTACCTTGCAGGTGTCTGAGCGGCACAGTCTTCGCTATGAGCAATGCGGAAATCCGCAAGGCAAGCCTGTTGTGATCCTGCATGGAGGGCCGGGTGGCGGGTGCAGTCCGAAGATGCGGCGTTTCCATGATCCTGAGCGCTATCGCATCGTGTTGTTCGACCAGCGCGGAAGTGGCCGTTCCACGCCGCATGCCGATCTGGTGGACAACACCACGTGGGACTTGGTGGCCGATATCGAGCGCCTTCGCGAACACCTGGGCATCGCACGTTGGCAGGTATTTGGCGGTTCGTGGGGTTCGACGCTGGCGCTGGCGTACGCGCAGACACACCCCGAGGCTGCCACCGAGCTGGTCTTGCGCGGCATCTTCATGCTGCGGCCCTGGGAACTTGAGTGGTTCTATCAGGAAGGTGCGAGCCGATTGTTTCCCGAGGCCTGGGATGAGTATCTCAGGCCGATTCCGGCGGTGGAGCGTGCCGACATGATGTCGGCTTACTACCGTCGTTTGACGTCGGAAGATGAGCAGGTTCGGCTCGAGGCGGCGCGCGCCTGGTCGGTGTGGGAGGCTGCGACGAGTTTTCTGCGCCAGGATCCGGGTTTCATCGATGCGCACAAGGCGGATGCTTTTGCGCTCGCGTTTGCACGGATCGAATGTCACTACTTCGTCAATGGCGGTTTCTTCGAAGTGGAAGATCAGCTCCTGCGTGATGCGCACAAGCTGCACGGAATTCCTGGTTGCATCGTGCACGGTCGCTACGACGTGGTTTGCCTGGTGAAGAATGCGTGGGATCTTTCGCGTGCGTGGCCGCAGGCGGATTTGACGATTTGCCCGACGTCGGGGCATTCGGCGTTCGAGCCGGAAATCACCGATGCGCTGGTGCGTGCGACCGACGCCTACGCAGCAATGTAAAAAGAAAAGGCCCACGCTATGCGTGGGCCTTTTGCTGTCGAGGTTGGAATGGATGTCAGGCGGCTTCGGCCTGAGTCTTGCGCGGCCCGTGGAGCAGGGCGTGGCGCACGTGTTCGATCACCAGATCCACTTCTTCGGAGGTGATGCCGAAGTGCGGGGTGAAGCGCAGTGAGTTTTCGCCGCCGTGAATCACGCCGATGCCCTGTTCGCGCATGTATTCCTCGATGCTGTTTTCACCGAAGCACTTGAACGTGGGTGACAGCTCGCAGGAGAACAACAGGCCGGTGCCTTGCACCTTGGTGATGAGGCTGGGCAGTTCGGCCTGCAGGGCACCGAGTTTTTCGACGAATTCGCGTCCACGTTCGACGATGTTGCGGCGGGTTGCGTCGCTCAATGATCCGAGCACCGCGCAGGCCACGTCCATCGCGCGCGGGTTGGTGGTCATGGTGTTGCCGTAGACGCCGGTGCGGTACAGCGCGGCCACCGTCTCGCTGACGGCCAGTACGGAAAGCGGGTACTGGCCGGCGTTGAGGGCCTTGGAGTAGGTTTCCATGTCGGGCGCGGGCAGGTTTTCGAAGCCGGGGTAATCCACCACCGAGAGCACGCCGTGGGCGCGCAGGCCGGCCTGGATGGAGTCGACCAGAAACAGGCTGCCGTGGGCAGTGGTCAGTTCGCGCGCGGCGGCGTAGAACTCCGGCGTGACGCCGCGGCCGGGATCGCCTTCGCCCATCACCGGCTCTAGGAACATGCCTTCGATGAACCAGCCGTTCTTGTCGGCCTGGGCGAAGATGTCGCGCAGTTGCGCGATGTCGTAGGGCGCCACCGTCAGCAGGGTGTCATCGTTGCGATAACTGGCCAGGTGCTTGAGGTAGGCCTTGCGGGTGGAGTCGGAATAGCGTGCCGGGCCTTCGGTGCGGCCATGGAAGGCGCCGGTGACAGCGAGGTGTTTGATGGTTTTTCCGGCGTGGCGTGCGCCCGGCTCGGTCTGAAGTTTGGCGTGGATGTCCACGATGCGGCAGGCCAGGGTGACCGATTCGGAGCCAGAGTTCAGGCAGAGAAAGCGCGCATAAGGGCAGGCGCCGCGACGCTGGCCAATTTCCGCGCGCAGTGCGCGGGTTAGGCGAAGCTGCGGCAGGGAGGGCGTCATGATATTGGCCATCGCCTGGGGCTTGGCCATCGCGGCCAAGACCTGCGCAGGAGTGTGGCCAAAGCCCAGCATGCCGTAGCCGCCGGAGTCGTGCAGAACGGCTCCCTTGAGCGTTACCACCCAAGGGCCGCGTGCGGTCAGTGCGACATACGGGTTCACCGCATCGCCTGCGTAGAAGTTGACAAAGCCCTCCTGGATCGCGGCCCGCTGTGCATCCTCGTCCAGTGCCAGCAGCTCCGGAAAAGCCTCGCGCACGGCTTCGAACTCTTCCTGCGCGGCGTTGACGGCGGCCGTCAGGTCGGGATGGTTGGGCGCAAGGCGCAGCAGCGTTTCGTCTGACAGGCCGCGGGTGCGGGCGTTGCCGGCGTGGCGGCGCAGTTCGGAAAGGGCGGCAAGCACGTTGGCGGATGCGTTCATTCGGTTCTCCCTGAAGAAGGTTCGGAAACAAAAATGCGTGGCCGCAACCACGCAGTTTCCTTTGGAAATTAGTATGTTGCGCTGATTGTATCATCGCCCCTTCGGGCGCAGTACCCCGCAGGGGCTGGCGGCCTGAAAGATGCGGCCGATAATGCATCACTTTCCCGTGTTGTTGCCGCCTTGAAGAAGTCCGACTTCCACTACGAACTGCCGACCGAGCTGATCGCACAGCAGCCACTGCCGGCGCGCTCTGCCAGCCGCATGCTGGTGCTGCCATCGCCGCCTGAAGCACTGCATGACGGCATGATCCGCGACTTGCCGCAATGGCTTGCACCGGGTGACTTGCTGGTGTTCAACGATACCCGCGTGTTGCCGGCGCGCCTGTTCGGGCACAAGGCCAGCGGCGGGCGGGTGGAAGTGCTGATCGAGCGCGTATTGGGCGCGCACGAGGCGCGCGCGCAATTGGGCGTGAGCAAACCGCCGAAGCCGGGCAGCGAAATCATGCTCGACGACGGCACCAAGCTGACGGTGCTGGCACGCGACGGTGGTTTCTACCATCTGCGCTTCGATACTGCCGAGCCGGTTGAAAAACTGTTGCTGCGAAGTGGTCGCATGCCGTTGCCGCCGTACATGACGCGCGAGCCCGACGCCGCCGATGCCGAGCGTTATCAGACGGTGTTCGCACGTGAACCGGGCGCGGTGGCCGCGCCGACGGCGGGCCTGCATTTCGATGAGGCGCTGTTGGCCGCGCTACGCACGCGTGGCGTCGAATTCGGCCATGTGACGCTGCATGTGGGCGCGGGCACTTTCCAGCCGATGCGGGCCGAGCGATTCGAAGACCATGTGATGCACAGCGAATGGCTCAACGTCGGTGCGGCACTGTGCGAGCAGATCCGCGCCACACGCGCACGCGGTGGTCGTGTGGTGGCGGTGGGCACGACCGTGGTGCGTGCGTTGGAGTCGAGCTTTCACGAGGGCGAGGTACGGCCGTTTGCCGGAGAGACACGGTTGTTCATCTTTCCGGGGCGACGCATCCGCAGCGTGGATGCACTGGTCACCAACTTCCATCTGCCCGAATCCACCTTGTTGATGCTGGTGAGCGCCTTCGCAGGTTACGAGCGCGTCAGGGCCGCTTATGCGCATGCGGTACGCGAGCGCTACCGCTTCTTCAGCTATGGCGATGCGATGCTGGTGTTTCCGGGGGATGACGGAGATGTTCGGGCGGTTTAGTCACGGCTCCATATGCACATGGTTTGCAATTGCATTAAAATCTGCCGATCCCAGCCACGTTTGGCCTGAAGGGTGCGGCATGTGAGGTGCCGGCATGCTCGGGTTCTAGCCAGGGTACCGCCACCTTATCTGGAGTTTCCCCATGAGCTTTTCCGTGCTTTCCCGCCACATGCGGCTTGCCGCAGCCGGCATTGCCGCGACGCTGTGCCTGTCTGGCTGTGGCAATCCGGGCACCGCCGAGCCTGCCGCAGAATCTGCTGCCGCGCCTGCGCCCGCTGCGGCGGTCACGCTTTACACCACGCGCGAACCGGGTTTGATCCAGCCTTTGCTGGATGCGTTCAGCCAGGACACCGGCATCAAGGTGGATACCGTGTTCGTGCGCGATGGGCTGACCGAGCGGCTGCGCGCCGAGGGTGAGCGTTCGCCGGCGGATGTGTTGATGGCGGTGGATACCGGCAACCTGCTGGATCTGGTCGAAGCAGACCAGACTCAGGCCATCGAGTCGACGGTGCTGAACGCGGCGATCCCGGCCAACCTGCGCGATGCAGGCGGGCACTGGTATGCGCTGTCGTTGCGCGATCGCATTCTTTACGCCGCCAAGGATCTGGCGCTGGACCATTTCGCCTATGAAGATCTCGCCAGGCCCGAGTGGAGGGGAAAGGTCTGCATCCGCTCGGGCCAGCATCCGTACAACACCAGCCTGATCGCCGCGATGATCGCGCACGACGGCGAAGCTGCCACCGAGGAGTGGCTGCGCGGCGTCAAGGCCAATCTCGCCCGGGCTGCTGCCGGTGGCGATCGCGAAGTGGCGCGCGACATCCTCGGCGGCATCTGTGAAATCGGCATTGCCAATGCGTATTACGTTGGCCGCATGAAGCACGAAGCGGAAGGTTCCGAGCAGCGCGCCTGGGGCGATGCGATCAAGGTGATCCGCCCAGTGTTCTCTGGTGCGGCCGATGGCGGCACCCACGTCAACATCAGTGGCGCGGCGGTGGCACGCCATGCCAAGAATCGTGATGGTGCGGTGAAGTTGCTCGAATACCTTGTGTCCGATCACGCCCAGAGCTTGTACGCCAAGGCCAATTACGAATATCCGGTGAAGGCCGGCGTGGAACTTGATCCGGTGGTGGCAAGCTTCGGTGAACTCAAGGTGGATGCGTTGCCGCTGACCGAGGTAGTCAAGTACCGCAAACTTGCCAGCGAGCTGGTGGACCGGGTCGGCTTCGATCAGTAACCGAGGCGTGGCGATCACGAGCACGGCGCCGCTCGGAAGGAGCGGCGAGCGCGTCTGGGCAGTGGCGGCGTTTGTCGTTGCCTTGCTCGTGCTCGCGCCGGTGTTGGCACTGGCATGGAATGCGATGCAGGGCAGCACGGGGTTGTGGTCGCATCTGGCCCAGCACGTATTGCCGCGTGCCGGCCTCAATACACTGATGCTGCTGGTCGGCGTCGGCGTCCTCGCGGCCGCACTCGGGGCCGGCAGCGCGTGGTTGGTGAGTGCTTACCAGTTCCGTGGTCGAGGCGTGCTCTCCTGGGCGTTGCTGTTGCCGCTGGCGATGCCGACCTACATCGTGGCCTATGCCTATCTCGATCTGCTGCATCCGCTCGGGCCGATCCAATCGCTGCTGCGCGCATTGCTGGGCATCGATAGCCCGCGTGACTTCCGTTTGCCTGATGTGCGCTCGCTGGCCGGCTGCATCGTGTTGCTGGGTTTCGTGCTGTATCCGTATGTCTATCTCACCATGCGCGCGATGTTCCTGACCCAGGCCGGTGGCTTGCTGGAAGCGGCGCGTTCGCTCGGTGTGCCACGTCGTGCGCTGTTCTGGCGCGTGGCGTTGCCGTTGGCGCGGCCGGCACTGGCGGTGGGTGTGGCGCTGGTGCTGCTGGAAACCCTCAACGACATCGGTGCCTCGGAGTTTCTCGGGGTGCAAACGCTCACGGTGCAGGTTTACACCACTTGGATTTCACGCAGCGACTTGCCCGGTGCAGCGCAGATTGCACTCGGCATGTTGGTCATCGTGAGCCTTCTGATCTGGCTTGAGCGGCATGGTCGCCGACGCCAGCGCTACGCCGCAGGACAACGGCCACACCCGATGCAGGCGCAGCGGTTGCAGGGCGTTGCCGGTGTCGTGGCGTTGGTGCTGGTTTCACTCCCGGTGCTGGTGGGTTTCCTGCTGCCGGCCGCGTTTCTGGCCTGGTCGGGCATTGGCCGGTTGCAATCGCATGGCATCTCGCTCGCCTTGCGCGAGAGCACTTGGAATACCGTGATGGTGTCGGGCATCGCCACGCTGGCGACGCTTGTCGTCGGTCTGGTCGTGGCATGGGCCTTGCGTCTGGCACAGGCGCGCCGACGGGCGCGATTGGCGGGGGCGTGCCTGCGCCTGGCCGGCCTTGGATATGCAATACCGGGCACCGTGCTCGCCATCGGCCTGCTCACGCCGTTGGCATGGGTGGATATTGGCTTGGGGGAAATGCTCAAACCCTTCGGCAGCGAGCCGCAGATGTGGCTGATGGGTTCGGTGGCCGCCTTGGTGCTGGCTTACACGTTGCGCTTTCTTGCCGTGGGCATCGGCAGCATCGACGCTGGCCTCACGCGCATCGCGCCTTCGCTGGATCAGGCTGCACGCAGTCTGGGCGACAGCGCGGGAGGCATGTTGCGTCGGGTGCATTTGCCACTGCTGCGACCGGCATTGGCAGCGGGCGCTTTGTTGGTGTTCGTGGATACGATGAAGGAACTGCCCGCCACCTTGATGCTGCGCCCGGTCAATTTCGAAACATTGGCCACCTGGCTCTATGCCGATGCTGCGCGCGGTGCGTATGAGGATGGCGCTGTCGCCGCGTTCCTGATCGTGCTGGTCGGGCTGGTGCCGGTGGTGCTGCTTGCGCGCAGCGGGATGCGGCAGGAGGTGTCGCGTCGGCGGCCTGGTGTGGAAGTTGAGGAAACATGAGTCTGCAACTGGAAGATATCCGCGTCGGCTACCCCGTCGCCTCAGGTTGGCAAGTGGTGGTTGATGGGTTGTCGTTGTCGCTGGCGCGCGGGGAAATCGGCTGTCTGCTGGGCGCATCGGGTTGCGGCAAGACCACGGTGCTGCGCGCCATCGCCGGCTTCGAGCCGCTTCAAGCCGGGCGTGTCGTGCTCGATGGCGTGGCTGTGGCCGGGCCGCAAATGCATTGGCCGCCTGAGCGCCGTCGTGTCGGCATGGTGTTTCAGGATTACGCGCTGTTTCCGCACCTCTCGGTGGCGGCGAACGTGGCGTTCGGATTGCGCGGCATGGCGCGCGAGCAGCGCGAGGCTCGAGTGCGGGACATGCTGGAGCGCGTAGGTCTGGGCAGGCAGGCGGCGCGTTACCCGCATGAACTTTCCGGCGGCCAGCAGCAACGCGTGGCGCTGGCTCGTGCGCTCGCGCCGGAGCCGTCGGTGCTTTTGCTGGACGAGCCGTTCTCCAATCTGGACATCCACACCCGTGGCCGGTTGGCGGCGGAAGTGCGCGATCTGCTCAAGGCGTCCAACGCCACTGCCTTGCTGGTGACGCACGATCAGTCCGAGGCTTTTGCCATCGCCGACCGCATCGGCGTGGTGAGTCGCGGTCGCATCCTGCAATGGGACGATGCCGCGCGTCTGTATCACGCACCGCAAGATCGCTTTGTCGCCAGCTTCATCGGGCGAGGTACGCTGGTTTCGGCGGTCGCGCTGGGGCTGGAAGGCGAGGGCGAGCTTCTGGTGCGTCCGGAATGTCTTTGCATTGATTCCGCCGGCCCGATCCGCGCCCGCGTGATCGAGCGCGTCTTCCATGGCCCGGAAACCCGCGCGGTGCTGGGCTTGCCATCGGGCGAGCGCATCGAAGTCGATCTGCCGTCCGGCGTTGCCGCCGTGCCGGGTGATGAGCTGAGGTTCCGTTTCACCGGAAATGCCGCGCATCGGTTTGCCGCCGAGTCGGCTTCGATGTGAGGTGCGGGGCCACAGGCGGATCTGCACGCTGCAATACGCGACAATAGGCGGCATCGCCTTGATGCACGCTCCCATGTCTCGACTTTCATACCAGTTTCTTCGTAGTGATGGCGCCGCCCGCCGCGGTCGCCTGAGTTTTCCTCGCGGCACGGTGGAAACGCCGGCGTTCATGCCGGTCGGCACCTATGGCTCGGTGAAGGGCATGACGCCCGATGCGATCCGCGACATCGGTGCACAGATCATCCTGGGCAATACCTTCCATCTGTATCTGCGACCCGGCCTGGATGTGATCTCAGCGCACGGCGGGTTGCATGGTTTTGCGCGCTGGGATGGCCCGATCCTGACCGATTCTGGCGGCTTTCAGGTGTTCTCCTTGGCGCATCGACGCAAGATCACCGAGCAGGGCGTGGCATTTTCCTCGCCGGTGGATGGCAGTCGCGTGTTCATCGGGCCGGAGGAAAGCATGCACATCCAGCGCGTGCTCGATTCGGACATCGTGATGATTTTCGACGAATGCACGC
>JAEXRB010000288.1 GCA_023438325.1 Pseudomonadota bacterium
CTCGATCCGCGAGAAGGCGCAGGAGAAGGTTTTCAGCCAGCTCGGGCGCTGGAAAGAACTCAAGGCCGCCAACAAGAACGTCATCATCGGTGTCGGCGGATGCGTGGCTTCACAGGAAGGCGAAGCCATCATCAAACGCGCGCCTTACGTGGATCTGGTGTTTGGCCCGCAAACCCTGCATCGCCTGCCGGAACTGATCCGCGCCAAGCGCGAGTCCGGCCAGCCGCAGGTGGACATCTCCTTTCCGGAAATCGAGAAATTCGATCGCCTGCCCGAGCCGCGCGCCGAAGGCCCGAGCGCGTTCGTGTCGATCATGGAAGGCTGCTCGAAGTATTGCAGCTACTGCGTGGTGCCCTACACCCGTGGCGAGGAAATCAGCCGCCCGTTCGACGATGTGATCGTGGAAGTGGCGCAACTGGCCGAACAAGGCGTGCGTGAAGTCAATCTGCTCGGGCAGAACGTCAACGCCTACCGTGGCGTGATGCATGACGGCAGCGTGGCCGATCTCGGCTTCCTGATCCGTGCCATCGCGCAGATCGAGGGCATCGGTCGCATCCGCTTCACCACATCGCATCCGATGGAGTTCTCCGATTCGCTGATCGAGGCGTACCGCGACGTTCCCGAACTGGCCAATTACCTGCATCTGCCGGTACAGGCCGGCTCCGACCGCATCCTCACCGCGATGAAGCGCGGCTACACCGCGCTCGAATACAAGCAACGCATCCGCAAGCTGCGCGAAGTGCGCCCCGACATTTCCGTGGCCACCGACATCATCGTCGGCTTCCCCGGCGAAACCGATGCGGATTTCGACAAGACCATGAAACTGGTTCATGACATCGGCTTTGATGCCAGCTACACCTTCATCTACTCCTCCCGTCCCGGCACGCCAGCGGCCAATCTGCCCGACGACACGCCAGCCGAGATCAAGAAGCAGCGCCTGTTGCTGCTGCAATCCACCATCGATGCCAGTGCCAAGGCCATTTCCGCCGCCATGGTGGGCAGTGTGCAGAACGTGCTGGTGGAAGGCCCGAGCCGCAAGAATCCGAGTGAGCTGACGGGCCGCACCGAGAACATGCGCTACGTGAACTTCCCGGCCTCGCCGGAAAGCCATCGCGCCCTGATCGGCCAGTTCGTCGATGTGACCATTACCGAAGCGATGAGCAATTCCTTGCGCGGGCGCATCGCGCCAGCGGCTACCGCTGCCGCATGAGCTTCATGGCTCTGGATCAGAACTCCAGATCCAGCGCCGCACACAGGTAGTCCATGAAAGGCGCCAATGCACGCAGATCGCGCGCGATGCGGCGATCCAGGCCGGGCGCGATCATCGTGGCATCGTCGAGCGGGCGCCAAAGCACGAAATTGCGCAACTTCAAGTCTTCGATGAAGCGGAAATCCGCCGGATAGCCGCGCGGCGGCCGTACCAGTTTTTCGCTGTCGAGCAAGGCAAATTGCTTGCGGATGGCCGGCGCGTGTGCCGCTGCATCCCAACTGGCGGGGTTTTCGAACACGAAGTCACGCAATCCACGCAGCACCTCCGGCTCTGGATGCCATATTCCGGCGCCAATGAAGCTCTCGCCCGGTTGCAGATGCAGATAGAACGCCGGAGTGGGTACTTCGCGTCGCCGCACGTGGTACAGGCGTGCACCTTGCCAGGACTTGTAAGGCGATTTGTCATTGGAATAGCGCGCATCGCGATGGATGCGGAACAGCGATCCGCCCACGCGTGCAGAGTCGGCCCGGAACTGCGGGCTGACCTTTTCCAGCGCCGGTTGCAAAGCCACCAGCAAGCGCTCGAATGGCTCACGCACGAGAGCTTCGTAATCGGCGCGATGCGCCTGAAACCAGGCCTTCTCGTTGTTGCGCGCCAGTTGTCGCAGAAACGTCAGACTGCACTGATTGAAGAACGCTGCATCGGAAGAAGTGGCTTTCATCATTCCAGACCGGGCAAACCCAAGACAGAAGCGCCGCTCATTGCGCCGCGCTCAGGCCAATGCAGGCCAGTTCACGGCGATAGAACGCCTCCACATCCGCCACCCGCGCCGCCATGTCGAAACGCTGCATCGGATAGTCGCGACGAGCCATGCGCGTGTCATGCGCCGATCGCATGGCTGCCGCCAACGCATCGATATCGCCGATCGGGAGCAAGGGCGTGCCGATCACGTCGCTCAAATGCCTCGCCCCCTCGCTGGCGCTGGCAAGAATCGGCAACCGTGCATTCATTGCCTCCAGCAGTACCAGACCGAATGGCTCGCGCCGGGCCGCGCTGACGAACACGTCGAAGGCGGCCAGCCATTCCTGCGGCTTGGTGACAAAACCCGGCATCGACACCTCTGCCGGCGCCATCTTGCGGATCCCGTCGAATGCCTTGCCCTGCCCGGCCACGATCAAGCGTGCATCCGCCGGCAGTGCCGCACGTCGCCACGCTTCCACCACCACATCGAGGCCTTTGCCGTGCTCGATCCGCCCCAACGTACCGAACACGAAGGCATCCATGCTGATCCCCAAGTCCCGGCGTATGCGCTCGCGTGCATCCGGCGATGCTGGAACCGCCTGCGTCCAGTTGTCTATCTGCACGGTGTGATGGCGCAGCGGCTCGGGAATGCCATCCAATTGCCAAGGCGCAATCGCGATCAAGGCATCCAGTTGGCCATGCCGACGGGGTTTGTATTCGATATGCAAGGTGGAAACCCGCAGGCACTCTCCGCGCAGGCCATGCAACGCCATGCAGGCCCGGTTGAGGTGGGCATGCGCCACATCGGGACGCAACCGCCGCAACACGCGACGCGCTTGTGAAACGACAAACAGATTGCCGACCGTCTCCACGGCTACGCGCGGGTCGAGTCGATGTGCAATCGCATCCGGGCGATCTTCCGTGGCGGTGCGGCGCAACACCATGGTGACTTCATGGCCTGCATCGGCCTGTGCATTGGCCAATTCGACGGCATGTCGCTCGCTGCCGGCAAAACGGCGGGTCAAGATCAGGTGGACGATGCGCATCGCGGATAATCGTGCTCAAGGGAAGGAAAAAATATCACCGTAGTGGATTCAGGCAAAACGAGTCACTACCGGATGCCTCAGCAACCCGTGGCGATGCAAAGGGTCGATCCGGATGGCGCAGATTTTGTTTCCCTCTCGGCGTCGCCGATTTCTGCCGCACTCTCGCCCCGCTCTGGTCGGCGATCAAAAGACAGCGCCACATCTTGCGATGTCGCAACGCTCCCGGCATATCATGCTGCGATGCGCCATGACCACATTCTCACCCTTTCATGCCCGGATCGCCCCGGCATCGTCTACCGCGTTTCCGGCCTGCTGTTCGAACAAGGCTGCAACATTCTGGATGCACAGCAGTTCGGCGACGAGGAAACCGGGCGTTTCTTCCTGCGTGTCCACTTCGATCACGGCCCCGACGTAGTTGACGCTGCGCTACGCGAGAAGCTCACCGCGCTCGGGCATGAGTTCGAAATGGATTGGCAATTGCACGATGCGCGCCGCAAAGCCCGCCTGTTGGTGCTGGTCAGCCGTCAGGGACATTGCCTGAACGACTTGCTGTTTCGTTGTCACAGTGGGCAACTGCCCGTCGAAATCGTCGCAGTGGCCAGCAACCATGCCGATTTCGCACTGCTGACCGCCTCCTACGGCATCGCCTTCCATCACGTTGCGGTGGATGCGAAAGACAAGTCGGTACACGAGCACCGGATCATTGACCTGGTCGAGCGCGAGAATATCGATCTGGTCGTGCTGGCGCGTTACATGCAGATACTTTCACCCGACCTCTGCGAGGCGCTGGCCGGGCGCGCCATCAATATCCATCACAGCTTCCTGCCCAGCTTCAAGGGCGCCAGGCCCTACCATCAGGCCCATGCGCGCGGCGTCAAGATCATCGGCGCGACGGCGCATTACGTCACCTCGGATCTGGACGAAGGCCCTATCATCGAGCAGGACGTGGCGCGCGTGGATCACACCATGACGCCCAAGGAACTGGTGCGCATGGGCAGCGATATCGAATCACTGGTACTGGCCCGCGCCGTGCGACGCCATGTGGAACATCGCATCCTGCTCAACGGGCATCGCACCGTGGTATTCCGCTGAGGGCCGCATTGCGGCCCGGTTCGATCACTTCTTGCTGCGCGCTTTGGCCCGTCCCGGCTTGGCTTCCGGTGCGAGGCGCAGGTCGATGCGACGATCTTCCACGCTGGCGCGCAGCACCAGCACGCGCACCGGATCGCCCTGTCGCCATGCGACGCCACTGCGTTCGCCCGAAAGCAACTTGCGCACCGGATCGAAGTGATACCAGTCGTTCGGCAATTGCGTCACGTGCACCAGGCCCGTGACTTTCGAGTCGTTCAATTCCACGAACAGGCCGAACGAAGTGACGCCAGAGACGATGCCGTCGAACTCGCCGCCGACATGCTGCTCCATCCACGCCGCACGGTAACGCTCGTCCACTTCGCGCTCGGCTTCTTCGGCGCGCCGTCCACGCTCGGAACATTGCAGGCAAAGTGCCGCCATGTCGTGTGGCGCATAGAGGAAATCCTCGGCGCGGCCGCCACTCAAGGCATGTTTGATCGCACGATGCACCAGCAGATCGGGATAGCGCCGGATCGGCGAGGTGAAATGCGCATAGGCTTCCAGTGCCAGGCCGAAATGGCCGATGTTCTGGGGCGAATACACCGCCAGGCTCTGCGAGCGCAGCAGCACCGACTCGATCAGCGCGGCGTCGGCACGCTTGCGCACCTTTTTCAACAGCGCAGTGAAATCCCCCGGCTGCACTTTGCTCCACGGCGGCATCGAGAGCTTGAACTCGGCGAGAAATTCCTGAAGCTCGGCGTACTTCTGCTCCGGCGGACGATCATGCACGCGATACGGTGCTGGAATGTGCTTTTTCAGCAGGAACCGGGCGGCTTCCACATTGGCCGCGATCATGCATTCTTCGATCAGCTTGTGCGCGTCGTTGCGCTCGCTCATGCCACCCTGCACCACCTCGCCGGCCGGGCCGAGCACGAAGTGCACCTCGCCCGTCTCGAACTCGATGGCGCCACGCGTCGCACGCGCCTTGGCGAGCACTTGATAAAGCTGATGCAGGCGCTCGACCTGCGGCATCAGCGCGCCGATCTTTTCGCGTGCGGCGGCATCGTCCTCGCCAATGGCATTCCAGACCTCGGTATAGGTGAGCCGTGCGTGCGAGCGCATCACCGCCTGGTAGAACTTGCTGCGCGTCACCTCGCCATCGCGATTGACCTGCATGTCGCAGACGAAGCACAAGCGATCCACATCCGGACGCAGCGAGCAGATGCCGTTGGAGAGTGTCTCAGGCAGCATCGGGATGACGAAGCCGGGGAAATAGACCGAGGTGGCGCGCAATTGCGCCTCGGTATCGAGCGGCGAGCCGGGCACGACATAATGCGATACATCGGCGATGGCGACGACGAGGCGGAAGCCATTGCGATTGGGCTCGCAATACACCGCATCGTCGAAATCCTTGGCATCTTCGCCATCGATGGTGACCAGCGGCAGGTCGCGGATATCCACATGCTGCCCGGCCACCGATGCTGGCACCTCCAGCGGCACTTGCGCTGCCTGCTCCAGCACGGCTTCGGGAAATACATGCGGCAGGCCGTGTCCGTGAATGGCCACTTCCACCACCAGCGACGGCGTGAGTGCATCGCCGAGCACGGTCAGTACACGACCGATCGGCGGACGGCCTGACTGCGGCGGATCGACGATCTCGCATACCACCAGTTGCCCGGGCTTCGCACCTTCGCGTGCGTGCGGGGGAATCATCACATCTTGCAGAACGCGCTTGTCGTCCGGCGCGACGTGACCCAGGCCGGCGCGTTCATCGTAGCGCCCCACCAATCGCGTCAAACGTCGCTCCAGCACATCGAGAATGGCGCCTTCGCGCCGCCCGCGCCGGTCCACGCCCACCACATTGGCGAGCACGCGATCACCATGGAATACCTTGCGCATTTCACGCGGTGGCAGGAACAGGTCTTCGCCGCCGGTATCCAGCCGCAGGAAACCGAAACCCTCCGGGTTGGCAATGACGTGACCGGCCAGCATGTCGGTTTTCTGCGCCGGCACGTATTGCCCGCGCCGGTTTGCCAGCAACTGTCCATCGCGCAACATTGCCGCAAGCCGCCGGCTCAGCGCATCGAAGCGATCCGGCGCGGTGAGCCCGAGCTTGGCCGCCAGCTCTTCGGCCGATAGTGGGCCGGGCGCTTGCGCGACAAGGCCGAGGATGGCCTCGCGACTGGCGATGGGATTCTCGTAGCGGCGCGCTTCGCGCTCGGCGTAATCATCACGATATGTTGCCGGCGCGGCACGACGAGCGGGGCCGGGATTGGCTCTGGCATGGCCTTCCAGCTTCGCTGCCTTCGCATCACGCGCTTTGCCGGGAGGCGGTGATTCAAAGCGCTGTGCCTTGGACGGCTTCGGCGACTTCTTTGCGGGCTTTCCGGCTGGAGCGGGCGATTTTTTCGCTTCCGTCTTGGCCGCCTTGCCACGACCACCGCGCGCTTCCGTCGCCTCCGCCGCAACCAACGACTCAGGCATCCACGCCGGGCGTGCTGCCGCCTTTTTGCCGGGCTTGTCGCGCCGGCCATGGGTTGTCTTCTTCATCGCGCCATCGTACTACGCGACGAAGCCGAGCTCCTGCACCGCGAGCCTCCCGACCTTCGATTCATTCGGATGCCGCTGCGCAGCCGTCGCCGCCTTGCCAGGCGGCACAGCCAGCCACGACACGCCATCGGCGCGGATGTGATGCCGTGAGTTGGACGGGGAAATGCAGCGCGGGTGCGTGCTGGCCAGCAACTCCCATACACGCTTCGCGCGCCCAGCGCGGAACGAACACGGCCCACGCTCGACCAACATTCCCGCGATGCCGTGGCGCAGGCTGCGGTCAAGCGTCGCGGGAGAGCGGCCGGAGCAATATCCAGCCGCGAGACGTCACTCGGAAACAGTGCCGCCAGTCGTCGCGGCACCCGTCGTCGCCGTGGCGGTGCCAGCGGCCTGGCCGGTGGGACGCGCTTGCACCACGCGCACGCCTCGGCTCTTCATCCACGCATCGAATTCAGCGGCGGTGAACTTCTTGCCCTTGTCCATGTTGAAGCGATAGGGCGTGTTGTCGTGCGCGGTCTTGGGCACGTAATTGGCGAACTCGTCGACCGGCGCATTCGCGCAGGCTTCCAGGCGAAGGCGCGTGAGCACCACGTCCAGCGCAAGCGATTCGTCACGGCTTTCTGCGAGCAATGCGCGCGGCGCGGCGAGCGCAGCCGGACGACCGAGCAGGCCGGAATATAGCGGAGGTACCGGCGTGGTACGCACCGGCAGCGGCTGCACCGCACTGCCACCCTCACAGCTGATCGCCGAGGCGTCCGTGCCCCACGCCATCGCCACCAGTGTTGCAGCGGCAAGCATCGTCGTCCTGAACATTGCGTGATCCCAAAGAGATTCGGTTGCCGAAGTTTAACGTGATCGTTGACGGAACGGCCAGCGCCCGCGCCAGTACTGGATCATCAGGAAACCAAACGCCATGCCGCCCAGGTGCGCGAAATGTGCAACGCCCGAGCGCGTACCGGTAACGCCCAGGTAAAGCTCCAAAAGGCCGTAACAGATCACGAAGGTGCGTGCCTTCATCGGAATCGGCGGGAAGATCAGCATCAGACGCTGATTGGGAAACAGCATGCCGTAGGCCAGCAGCAAACCGAACACGCCGCCCGACGCGCCGACGGTGGGATACGGCTGCGCGCCGTTCTGTACCGCCAGCGTGGCGACCAGCAACTGCACTGCGCCCGCACCCAGCACGCAAACCAGGTAATAGCGCAGGAAGCGGTTGCTGCCCCAACTGGCCTCCAGCGGCGCACCGAACATCCACAACGCGAACATGTTGAAGAACAAGTGCGACATTCCACCGTGCAGGAATCCATAGGTCAGGATCTGCCACGGCAGGAAGCCGACTTGGGTCAATGCGAAATCCGGCATCCGCAGCGTGTACTCGCCCAGCGGCCAGAGCATCAGGTCGAGAAACCACGACTCGCCAAGCAGCATCTGGGCCCCGAACATCAGAATGTTGACGATCAGCAATGCGCGCGTGATCGGAGGAATGTTGCCGAACATCCGGTCATCCAGAGGCCAAAGGACATCATTCTACCCGGCGCGACGGCGTTGCCGGCACCGCGCCCCAAAGCACCTCATCCAGCCACTGCGCTCCCGCAGTAGCGTCGATGCGCACCCGGCCACCACGCACCTCCACGCCTTCGGCGCGCAGTCGAGCGCATTGCTCATCGAACTCCGGCGAGCCTGGCGCGAAAGCGATGCGGCCATCCGCGCGCAGGATGCGATGCCATGGCAGATCTTCGACATCGCCACTGGCAAGCAACCTGGCCACCATGCGTGCATGGCGCGGAAATCCGGCACGTCGCGCGATCGCACCGTAGCTGGCCACCTGTCCCGGCGGCACTGCGCGGATCTGTGTGAGCAAGGCCATTCGGCGCGAATCGGCATCGGATGCGGACATCGGTGGCAAAGATGGCGGCAAGGCGGGCTAGAATACTCAAGCCTCCACGCATCTGGTCCGCCCCATGCAGAACTTCGAGCAGATTCGCGCGCACGCCGCCGCCCATTACCCGGTCAAGACCAACGATCCATATGTGGTCTGTGTCGAACTTTCGCTGGATCAGGGCACCCGCCGCCAGACCATTTTCCTGTCCGAGCTTCAGGGCGAAGACGATCGCCCCTACCTGCGCGTGAGTACGTCCATCGCGCCCATCACCGGTCTGGATGCGCGCCGGGCATTGCACTTCAACTGGGAACAGCGCATCGGCTATTTGGCCGTTTCCCAATTGGACGGCGTGCCCTACTTGCAGCTATGCGAAAACCGCCCTTATACCTCGCTCACCGCTGCGGAGATCGATCGCATCGTGCTGGAGATCGGCGGGTTGGGTGATCGCATGGAGCGCACCTTTTCAGCGGGCGGGGATTTGTTCTGAGGCTCACGCCTCCCTTGCATCCTGCTCCAGAAACGCCCGTATGAAGGGCACCGTCACGCGCCTTTGCTCAGCCAGGCTGGCGCGATCCAGGCGATCCAGAAGCGTCGAAAGCGAGGCCATGTCCCGCCCCACGCGGCGCAGCAGAAAACCCACGGCCGCATCATCGAGCAACCATCCGCGTGCCTGTGCCTTGCATTTGAGGATCGTCAGGCGCAGGTCGTCATCGATACGCGGCAACATCGCCTGAGTGCATTGCCCTAGGCGCGAGCGCAGATCCGGCAGGCATGGCGGCAAGGCCGCAGGTGTTTCGCGCGCGGTGTAGAGCACGGCGCTGCCGCTGGCACGGGCACGATTATGGAAGTCGAACAGGGCAATATCGTCCTCACGCTCGCCCAGCAAGGCATGCAGATCATCAAGCACGATCAGGCCGAGCCGCTCCAGCCCCGCCAGCCCGGCGGCAGCATTACCTCGCAATCGGGCCAGTGGCACGTATTGAACCGCGATGCCATACGCGGCAGCCGTCTGCACGGTGGCAAGCGCAAGATGCGTCTTGCCGCTGCCTTCGGGGCCGGAAAGGAACACGAAATCCGGCGCCCCTGCCGTCAGAGCACGCAAAAGCTCAACAGCTTCGCCGGCACCGACGAAGGTATCGAAACGGAAGTCCGGCGCCGGGCGCAGCGCCAGTGGCAATTGCGGAGTAATGCTCACGCCGCCGGATTGCCCTTGTCCGTCGCAGGCGCATCGGCACGCACCGCAATGGCCTCAGCCAGCGTGCTACCGGAAACCACGCTCGGCACCTTCTCCTCGCCTCCGTAAAGCCGGCTTGCGGTGTATTGCTCATACAGATATCGCAACAAAACCATCGCCACTGCCGCCACCGGCAGCGCCACCAGCACCCCGACGAAACCGAAAAGCTGACCTCCGGCCATCACCGCGAAGATCACCGCCACTGGATGCATGCCGATACGATCGCCGACCAGGAACGGCGTGAGCACCATGCTTTCCAGCATCTGCCCGACACCGAATACCACGCACACCAAAATCACGTGGGTCCAGTCGCCGTACTGCACCAGTGCTGCAATCAGGCCGATGCCCACGCCGACCGTGGCGCCCAGGTACGGGATGAAACTCACCAGTCCGGCGATCGTGCCGATCAGCAGCGCGAAGTCGATGCCTGCCATCCACAGGCCGATTCCGTAGATCATGCCCAGCGCGAACATCACGCTCAGTTGCCCGCGCAGAAAGCCGCCGAGCACGCTGTCCGATTCCCGCGCCAGCCGCGAAACGGTGGGTTCGATGGGGCGCGGGATCAGCATGCGGATTTTCTCGACCATCACATCCCAATCGCGCAGCAGATAGAAGGCCACCACCGGAATCAATGCGAGGTTCAACACGAAATTGAGAATGAGCAGGCCGGACTTGGAGATTCCTCCCAACAGCGTGGCCACCACGCCACCGGCCTGCTGCCAGTGCTCCTGGAGCATGGTGTAGATGCTGCCCAGTTCGATGCCTTCCACATCGAAGCCGGTGCGCTGACTGATCCATGGGAGTGCGATGCCGGTGAACCAGTCACGGTAACGCGGAAACTGCTCGATGAAGGCGGAAATCTGCCGTTCCAGCAACGGAATCAGCAACAGCACCACGCCGACCAGCACCAAGGTCATCAACACGAACACGATGGCCACGGCGCCGCTGCGCGACAGGCGCAAGCGCTCCAGCCAATCCACCAACGGATCGCCCAGATAGGCCAGCAGCGCCGCGATCACGAAAGGCGTCAATACCGGCCCCAGCAGCCACAACAGGAAACTCAGGCCGACGATCAGCGCCATCAGCTGCCATTTGTGCCTGTCACTCATCGCCATGATCGTTACCTCTGTCAGATGTGCCCTGCCATGACGGCGAAGGCCTCTTGCCGGTGACATGCCGTGTCATCGGCCACCGAACACGAACACACTGGGCGCATTGGCATCACCCACCGATACCGCTTCCAGCACACTGCCCTGCAGCAGCCGTGCCAATCCCTCCACGCCGGATGACAATTCCAGCTCCAGCTCCAGCCGTTCTCCGGCAAGCGAAGCGGGCACGATTTCCCGCACGATGGGCTGGCGCCTGATCACCTGCATCACGCGCGCGTAATCGGCGCCGTCGCGCAGGCCTTCGACCACGATGCGATAACGCCCGGCCGCACCGGACAGCACCATCTGCGTATAGCGTTGTGCCAATGCATCGGCCGCACCATCAGCACCTGCGGCGAGCACGACGGCAGCCTGGGCATCCTGGCTGCTCCAGCGTGAAATATCCGTATCGCCATCACGCAGGCGCCAATCGGCAATCCAGCCGCTCTCGCCACGGCGCAACCAGCCGATCAGTGCCGGGCCGCCGTAGCGCTGCGTGGCGATATCCACGGAATAGGGCTCGCCGCCGGGAATATCGCGCGGAATGAGGATGCTGCGATCCTGCTCGTCATAGCTGGGCAAGCGCACGCGCAAACCGCGTTGCACCGCGCGCGATGTCAGCGGTGCAACCGCAGGAGCGGCATCCTGCGAGACGATGCGCGCGCCCGAGCCATCGTCGATGGCCAGCCACAGGATCGGCTGCGGTCGTTGTGCCGGCAGGGCGATGTTGCCGCTGGCATCCAGGATGCGTTGCACGCCGTTGCGGTCGAAGCGGGCAATCAGGTGAAGACGCGACTGCGTCACGCCATCGACATTCACCATTTCCTGACGATAACGATACTGCTGCAACAGGCCACTTGCTTGCTGCGTGTTTGCTTCCGATGAAGACGCGCCCCCCACCTTGGCCAGCACTTGCGCCAGAGCAGCTGGCAGTGCGGCCGCACGATCAGCCTCCGATTGGCTGGCGACGGGCACTTCACCTTCATACAGGTCCAGATCCTGCGCTTGCGCGACAGCACACCACAGCCCCGCCCACAGAGCGAAAAAAAGCGTGGCACCGGACAATGCTCCACGAAAACGCGGCATGGCAAACCCTCGGAAATCGACGGTGCATGTTGCCGCAACCGGGCCGGCAGCGTCCATGCACAGGCGGAGAAGCGCGGCGGGAAGCTACAATTGCGCTCCATTTTTCGCAGGAAGCCCCCGTGACCTCCGCCAAGCCGCCGCTCACCTACCGCGACGCTGGTGTCGACATCGACGCCGGCAATGCGCTCGTGGATCGCATCAAGCCCGCCGTGAAACGCAGCTTCCGCCCCGAAGTGATGGGCGGGCTGGGTGGTTTCGGTGCGCTGTTCGACCTTTCCGGCAAATACCGTGAGCCGGTACTGGTGTCCGGCACCGATGGCGTCGGTACGAAACTCAAACTGGCGCAGCAGTGGAACCGGCACGACGCCATCGGCATCGACTTGGTTGGCATGTGCGTCAACGACGTGCTGGTACAAGGCGCCGAGCCCCTGTTCTTTCTGGATTACTTTGCCACCGGCAAGCTCGATGTCGACGTCGCCGCCCGCGTGGTGAACGGCATCGTCGAAGGCTGCACCCGCGCCGGCTGCGCCCTGATCGGCGGCGAAACTGCGGAAATGCCCGACATGTACCCACCGGGCGACTACGACTTGGCCGGCTTTTGCGTCGGCGGCGTGGAGAAATCCAAATTGCTCGATGGCAACGGCGTGCAGGCGGGCGACGTGCTGATCGGCATCGATTCTTCCGGCCCGCACTCCAACGGCTATTCGTTGATCCGTCGCGTGCTTGAGCGCAGCGGCGCAACGCCCGAGCTGAATCTCGATGGCGTGAGCCTGGGCGATGCACTGATGGCGCCGACGTCAATTTACGTCAAACCCATCCTTGCCCTGCTGGCCGCGCATGCGCCACATGCGATGGCGCATATCACCGGCGGCGGTCTCAGCGAGAACATCGTGCGCGTGGTGCCCGAACATCTCGGCATTGCCGTCGATGCCAGCACATGGGCGCTGCCTGCGGTGTTCGACTGGCTGCAACGCGAAGGCAGCATCACCGATGCGGAGATGTGGCGCACCTTCAATTGTGGCATCGGCTTCGTCATCGTCGCGGCCAAGCACGAGGCCGCTGCGATGATGGACATGCTCGATGCAAACGGCTTGCGCAACCGTGTGATCGGCGAAATCGTGCCGGCCAGCGGCAGCGATCGCGTGCGGATCGGTTGATGCTGCGCGTCGCGGTACTGGCTTCCGGTCGCGGCAGCAATCTTGGCGCACTGCTGGAAGCCGGCCGTGCGCCCACCGCGGGGTACGGCATCGTCGGCGTGTTCTCCGACAAGCCCGATGCCGGCGCATTGAGCATCGCCCGCGATGCCGCCATTCCGGCCATTGCGCTCGCCGCGCAGAAAGGCGTGGAACGCAGCGCCTTCGATACTGCCTTTTTCGCAAAGGTTCAGGAGGTTCAGCCCGACCTCATCGTCTGTGCGGGATACATGCGCATCATTTCCGCCGCCGCGCTCGCGCAAGTATCGCCCCCGATGATCAACATCCACCCTTCCCTGCTGCCTCGCTATCCCGGCCTGCACACCCATGTGCGTGCGCTGGAAGCCGGTGATGCGGAGCACGGCAGCAGCGTGCACGTGGTCACTGCCGATCTGGATGCCGGCCCGCTGCTGGCGCAGGCACGTATCCCGGTGCTGAGCGGGGATACCCCCGACACCCTGGCCGAGCGGGTACTCATGCAGGAACATCGTCTGCTGCCGGCTTGCGTGCGCAGCATTGCCAGTGGCCGCCTTTCACTTGAAGGTGCATTGCCGCTCTTCGATGGCACGCCATTGTCCGCACCACTGCATCTGCATGACACGACGGGAGAACTGATGCGATGACCCGCCTGATGTATCGCCTGCGCACCATTGCTTTGCTGCTCATTGCTTTTGCCACGACGGCGATGGCGCAAGAGCCAATGCGCCCCTACGTGGCCGAATACGAACTGTTGCGTGCCGGTGCTCCTGCCGGTCGCTCCACCGTCACACTGGAAAAGAGCGACGCCGGCAGCTGGCAACTGCGCAGCCATACTTGGGGTACGCAGGGATTGTCCGCCCTCACCGGCCTGGATGTGAAGGAAACATCGACCTTTCGCCTCACCCCGGAAGGCCTCGCCTGCCTGCGCTATCAGCACCGCCTCACTGGCCTGCGCAAGCGCGAACGCCATGTCGAATGTGGCAGCGAAGAGATTGTCAGCCGTGATCATCGCGGCGAATACCGTTTTCCGTCACAGGCCAACGTGCTGGATCGACAGATCGTCAGCCTCGCACTGGCACGCGCTCTGGCCGCAGGCAACCAGAGCGACCTGACTTATCAGGTCGTGGATCGTGAGCGGCTGGAGCCGCAGCGTTATCGCGCCCTCGGCGAAGAAACCGTGGTCGTGCCCGCCGGCACGCTGCGCGCAATCAAGGTCGAGCGCCTGCGCGAGGACAGTAGCCGCACTACCGTGACCTGGTTCGGCATCGATCAAGGATTGATCCCGGTACGCATCCTGCAAAGCGACGAAGGCGAAGGCTTCGAGCTGCGGCTGGTGTCGCTGCAACGCCAGTAGCGCAAGCCCGAAGCCACTCGCTCGACTTGAAGCGGGGGCTGATATTCAGTGCAATTGGTGCGATACACGCTTGCCGTGGCCGAGGCGCCCTGAATGCGCTTACTGCACCCGCACCGGCTGCCGCGCAATCACCTGGCTGCCTTGTACGAACACCACCTCCCAATCACCCGCCTTCTCGGGTGTTTCGATATGCACGCTGTCGCCTTCGGCAGGCACGTAGTCCCAGCCCTCGTACTGGCTGCCATCGCCGCCCACCGGCACGATGCCGATCCAGTTGCCATCGGCTCGAGGGCCGCTGAAACCCACTTCAATACTCGTGTTGGCGGCAACGGTTGCCGGCAGGCGCAACGTGACTTTGGCCGCCAGTACCTTCACCGGCTTTGACGCAGCCACCTTCTGACTTTCGAACAAGACATAGCGATACTCGTAATTTCCCGCATCGAGGGGGGCAGTAACGCTCACGCTGCCACGTTCCGATTGCGGGCGATCGTAGCTGCCGCTGATGTAGGCACCCGCATCACTCCCGGCTGGTGCAAATCCGATCCAATGGCCACCATCGACCGGCCCCGCAGCTTGAATGACGACGCGTTCACCGGCCATCACTTCAGCCGGCCCATCCACCATCACTTCCGCTGCCACGACCTTGATCGGTCGGGAATAAACCACGCGTTCGCCCTCATTCAGCACGTAGCGCAACTCGTAGTCCCCGGCATCGGCCGGCACCTTGATTTCCAGCGTGTCCCCGCGTTCGGGCAAGCGCGCGTAGTGGTGGGAGATATAGGCACTCGCGGGTTTTCCCGGCTCGACAAAACCAACCCAGTGGCTGCCATGTCGCGGCCCCCGTGCCGTCACCGACAGCTTAGTGCCGGCAACAGCCGTATCCGGTGCGTCGACCACGGCTTCCAGATCACCGATGACGATCGGCACACGTGCCAGCACCTGCGATTCACGCCGCGGGCTGACATATCGCAGTTCGTAATCGCCCGCGATGGCGGGCATGGTGAAGGCGAGGCTGCCATTGCCGCCCCCATCCTTTTCAGGCACATAGACGTAATTTGTGTAATGCCCGGGGGCTGCATCGGGCAGTACCACGGTAATGAAATCGCCCTCGTCAGCCGGGCCGCTCCAGGCGACGTCCAGAGACTGGGTAATGACGGCCTTGCCCTGCGGCGCAAGGGTCGCGCTAGCGGGTGGCGGCGGCAGTTGGGTGCTGCTGCTCACCGCGCCCTGCACGGCCGCTGTCAGTTCGCGCGCATCACGGGCATTGAAGTAGCGGCCGCCGGTATTCTCGGCCAGGCACCGCAACTGCGCCTGATGCTCGGGATTCTGCACATCGAAGCCGATGACGTGGGCGGTGAAGTCCACGCCCGTCTTTTCCAGTTCGGCACCCACCTTGCAGGGGTCGAGATTGCAGGTCTCCTCGCCATCACTGACAAGAATCACGGTCGCCTTGGCTTCACTGGATTTGAGTGCCGCCGCCGCATCGATCACCGCTTGCGACAGTGGCGTCATTCCCTTGGGGTTGAGAGCATTCACCGTGGCCATGAAGGCGTCACCATTCATCGGGCCCAGCGGTATCAGGGTTTCGATGTCGCTGCAGTCGCCCTTGCGACGATGGCCGTAGGCGATCAGTCCGACTTGATTGGCCTGATCCCAGCCGGAAACGACCTTGCCGGATGCTTCACGGGCAATTTCAATCTTGGTACGACCGTCGATCTGGCCCCACATCGAGCCAGACGCATCCAGTACCAGCATCACGTTTTCAGCGGCCAGAGCCGAACCCGTCACCAGCAACAATGAGTAAGCCAACAGGGAACAACGCATGTCCATCTCCAATCTGAAAGTGGAAATCCTGACGCAAGCAGGGAGCCCGCTAGAATCCGATTTGCTGTGATACGGGAAAAGGTCTGGCTTTCGGACATCTACGGCACGCGACACGCATGTTCATGCATCAGGGCAACTGAACGGCGCCGCGCTCTCACCGCCCATCCGTCACCTGACAGCAGGCCACCACGCTATGCTTCGGAAACCGCCTCGGCAAACCCGCTGGCAAGAGTATGTGCGTGGTTGGGCGTGGCGGCTCCCAATCCGTTCACCTGTATGCGAGGTGCTTCATGTCAGTCGCAAAAGTCATCGAAATCAGCGCATCTTCCACCGTCAGCGTCGAAGACGCAGTCCGTCGCGGTCTTGCCAAGACCTCGGAGACGGTAAAGAACATCCAAGGCGCATGGATCAACGAAACCAAGGTCATCACCACGCCTTCCGGCGACATCGCCGAGTGGCGCGTCAACATGCGTGTCAGCTTCATCGTCGAATAAACGCGACATAAAAAAACCGCCCGGGCCCCGGGCGGTTTTCTTTGGTTTATTGGCGCGCGTTCAGAGCGCCTCGACCTGATCGGCTTGGTAGCCCTTCGGCCCCTGGGTCACGACGAAAGATACTTTCTGCCCTTCTTTCAGTGACTTGAATCCAGTGCCCTGGATGGCACGGAAATGGACAAAAAGATCCTCGCCGCCTTCACGGCTGATGAATCCGAAACCCTTGGCGTCGTTGAACCACTTGACTGTGCCGGTCTGACGATCGGACATGGCAAAAACTCCTGCAAACATTCTGGCTGGACATGTTGAACCCGGAAGCCGGGACTGGAT
>JAEXRB010000314.1 GCA_023438325.1 Pseudomonadota bacterium
TTCCAGGCGCGCCAGGTCGATTTCGGCACGGACGCGCGCGATCCGCGCGTCCACGGCGGCGTTGCGCGAGGCGATCAGCGCCGCACGTGTGCTGCGAAGTTCCAGCTGCGAGATACGGCCGGCCTCGAAGCCGATGCGGGACAGGCGATAGGCCTCTTCGGCGGCTGCGACGCCGTTGTCGGCGGCGCGCGTGCGGCTGCCGGACGCGGCAAGCGCCGCCACGGCGGCAAACCGGCCTGCTCGCGCTTCCTGCTGCTGCGCGATCAGTCGGGCTTCGGCGGCTCGCTCCTCAGCGTAGGCAGCGCGGATACCGCCCCGGTTGCGATCGAACAGCGGGACGGTCAGTTCGATGCCGACCGTGAACGCCTCATCGCCGGTGTCACGATATCGGCGCATGCCAAGAGAGGCGTTGACATCCGGGCGGGCGCGGCGCCTTTCGACCGTCACCAGCCGACCGGCGGTGACGAGTTCAGCCTGGGCGACCTGGACCGCCAACGGATCGGCGTCGCCTGCTTGCGGCGTCCCCGGCGCGCGATCAAGCAGGCTCGCGCCGATTGCCTGGACCGGCCGGTCGAGCAGGGCTATCGCCGACAGCCGCGCAAAGGCGGCGTCCCGAAGGGCGCTGGCCTCATCAACCGCAGCCCTGGCGGACGCGACCTCACTCTGCGCCTGGATGTCCCGCAGGGTGGCTTCACGCCCTTGTTCGACCATGGCGGCGACCCCGCGCGCATCCTGCTCGGCCAGGGAAAGGGCCTCGGCCGCGAGCTCGTGTCGCCGTGCCGCGGCTTCGGCCTCCGCGTAGACCAGCGCCACCTGAGCTGCGACCTGCCAGCGGACTTGTTCGCGTCGCAGGCCCGCAGCATCGGCGTCAGAGCGCGCCGCCTGGACCCGGGCGCTTCGCTGGCCGAACAGTTCGAGAGGTTGGTTGACCGACAGGGTCGTTTCGGCGTTGCCGATGCCGTTGTACGGACCGGTGCCGTAAACGTTCTCCATGTCGTACGCGATGGAGGGGTTGGGCAAGGCGCGCGCCTGGTCGGCGCGGGCGACGGCCGCGTCGTATCGGGCAACGGCCTCGAGCGATGACGGCAGTGCGTCGAGTCGAGCGATCAGATCTTCGTAGGTCGGGGCGGTATCGACGACCGGTTCGACCGCCAACGAGGGCGAGGCGAACAGCAAGGCAGTCACCAGCAACCCGACCGCCAGGAGCGGTCGGACAAGTTGCGTGAGCATGGGAACTCCAGAAGCAAAAGTTGACGTGGGAGCCCGTCCTTACGGGCACGGCACGTCAGCTCTGCGGAGGTCTCATCGGTCCTTCGGACAGCGCAGATGCACGACTGGGGTCATGCTGTGCGTGCTGAACGACGTGCGCGGCGAGGTAAACAACGGCGGCACTGCCAAAGAAATTGGCTGCCGAATGATGGCAATGGTTGTGGACACAACCACCATGCGCGCTGTCCGGAGCGTCGCCCTCACCAGCCTCATCCTGGGGCGCCGGTCCAGCGTGATCGCTTGCTGCGTGAGTGTCGACTTCGAACGAGCAAACGAATGCATCGGCCACAGGCATGATCACCAACACTGCGACAAGCAGCGCGGCGATAAAACCTCTCAGTCGGAGAAGGGGACGGTACATCTTTCGCATAATATCAGGCTCGCGTATCCGGATACAATTACAACGCCGGTCGAAGACCTCAACCGACTGCAGGCCCGCCACTCTCTTCCTGGCACGACACGCATCTGGTGCCACGGAGTTCCTGCCGCGCACCGCGCATCACTCGGACGGCGGATCGCAGAAACAGCAGCAGCAAGGCGGAGGCGATTACCAAGTCTGGCCAGCCCGCCCCGAACACCCACACCGCAAAAGCCGCCAACAAGACCGCGCAGCCCTCATAGATATCGTTCCGGGAGCACTCCCAGGCGGAGGACAGGTTGATGTCGCCGTTTCGATGCGGGGTCAGCAGCCAGAGGCAGAATGCGTTGGCGGACAGGTTCAGCACCCCCGCCAGTCCCATCGCCTCGAATACAGGCACGCCGGGGTTCTTGAGCCGCCACGCGATCTGGGCCGCGACCGCAACTGCTGCGCCCAGGATCAGCAGCCCTTTGAGGAAGGCAACTTTGGCTTTGGTCTGCAGGGACGAGCCAACGACGGCCAGGCTGACCGCGTACGTGAGGGCATCGCCAAGGTTGTCCAGCCCACCTGACAGCAGTGAGGAAGAACGGCTGAACCAAGCCGCGCCCATCATCATGACGAAGGTGGCGAGATTGATGGCCAGCACGATTTTCAAGGTGCGTCGCTGTGAGGCTTGCATCGACGCCACATCCACGATATTTCCACAGTCGCCGCAATCAGACATCACCAACTCCGTTAGCCAATATCAAGACTTCAATCGCGATCAGCTCGATCGCATACACCGGTTGCGTCCACTAGCAGATCCAGTCCATTGGCGGCCAGGCCACAGGGTTAGGCAATCCTCCAGCCAATGAAGGCCATCGCGGCATTCGGCACCAGTGCAATCCACAGCGCGCCCTTTTCCCGGGATTCCCTGGTCTGGTGGCAGTGAGGGTCGACTCAGGGTAAAGTCCGTAGCCGCTACAGACTCAAGCGGGGTGCCCATGAAGATCAGCGAAGCCGCCGCCGCCAGCGGCTGCCACCTGGAAACCATCCGGTACTACGAGCGCGTGGGACTCATCCCATCGCCGAACAGGACCGGGAGCGGCTATCGCGCCTACACCCTGGCAGACGTGGAGCGGTTGCGGTTCGTCAGCCGCGGGCGCGAACTGGGTTTCAGCCTGGAGGAGATCCGCAGCCTGCTGCGCTTGAACGACGATCCGAAGCTGTCGTGCAGCGACGTCGATGCGCTGGCGCGCGTGCACTTGGCCGACATCCATCAGCGGATCGAGGCGCTGACCCGCATGGCGGGCGAACTGGAGCGAGTGATTGCCCAGTGCGCTGGCGGCGAGCGCGGAACATGCACCATCCTGGGGGCACTGCGGCACACGGGCCACGATGTGACTTCGTGCGCCGATCCGGGGTGCCGCCCATGACCTTGGAACGGTACCTAAAGGCCGCCGAACGCGAGAACACGCAGCGCAGCTACGCCTCGGCGCTGCGGCACTTCGAGGTCGAATGGGGCGGCCACCTGCCAGCCACGCCGGACAGCGTGGCCCGTTATCTGGCCGATCACGCCGCGCTGTTGGCGAACAACACGCTCCGACAGCGGCTAGCTGCGCTGGCGTCCTGGCATCGCGAGCACGGGTTCGTCGATCCCACCCGCGCGCCATTGGTGCGCAAAGTGCTCAAGGGCATCCAGACGGTGCACCCCTCGGTGGAGAAGCAGGCCGAGCCTTTACAACTGACCCGACTGACGCAGGTCGACGACTGGCTCCGCACTGCGATCTCGGTCGCCCGCGAACGCGGCGATCGCGCGGACGAACTGCGCCATCGCCGCGACCGATCCCTGATCCTGCTCGGCTTCTGGCGCGGCTTCCGCGGCGATGAACTGATCCGCGTGCAAGTCGAGTACTTGCACCTGGTCCCTGGCGAAGGGATGACCTGTTTCCTGTCGCGCAGCAAAGGCGACCGTCAGGCCTTGGGCACCACCTACAAGGTGCCGGCGCTATCGCGATTGTGCCCGGTGACTGCGATCGTGGATTGGACGACCACGGCCGCCCTGACGGAGGGGCGGCTGTTCCGCGGCATCGACCGCTGGGGGCGTGTGAGCGAGACGCCGCTGCACCCGAATAGCCTGATCCCGCTGCTGCGCCGCCTGCTGACCGCCGCCGGGCTTCCGGATGCGGAGGAGTACAGCAGCCACTCCCTGCGTCGCGGGTTCGCCGGTTGGGCCAACGCGAACGGCTGGGACGTGAAAGCATTGATGGAATACGTCGGCTGGCGCGACGTGCACTCGGCGCTGCGCTACCTCGACGGCAGCGCCCCATTTGCGCGCCATCGTATCGAGGCGAGCCTGCCGCCGCCTGCGTTACCTGCACCTTGACCAAATGAGGCTTCAATGGCGTCGATCGAACGGACCGCGTATCCCCAGTTCAAACGCAATCCCGTCGTCCGCGAATTGGTCGTCGCCTACACGCCCACCGACGCCGAACTGACCTTCATTGCCGACAATGCCCGGCAACCCGGCCATCGATTGATCTTGGCAATCTTGCTGAAATCTTTCCAGCGACTGGGCTATTTCCCCGCAATCGATGAAGTGCCCGCAGGGGTCATCCGGCACCTCCGCAATGCGCTGCGGTTCCGGGTCCAGATCAAGCCCGCCGACATCGCGCCGAACAAGCGCTACCGCTATTTCCAGCGGATCCGGGCCTATCTGCAGGTCCGGGCCTATGCCGACGGCGGCCTCGACGTGGCGGCCCGTGCCATCCATGAAGCCGCCGCCGTCATGGACAATCCGGCCGACCTGTTCATTGTGGCGATCGAACAGCTCGTACGCGACCGGATCGAGTTGCCCGCGTTCTCCGCCCTGGAT
>JAEXRB010000351.1 GCA_023438325.1 Pseudomonadota bacterium
TTTCACGGGCACCGAGCAGGTCATCTCGGTCAGATGCTTTGATGCGGGCGGAAATCCCGTCGATTCCCGTTACACCGTCCTGTTTCTCGGTTTTGCCGATGGCAACTCGGGCTTTGCCTGGGCAAACAACGCCACTAGCCCCTCCTACACGCCAGCATTGTCTTGGTCGGACAATCCCAATGGGCCGATCACGGCGACCCGCTCCACCACGGGCAGCTACGGGCTGCGGTTCGAGGGCTTGGGCGGTACCGATTATGGCGGCACGGTACTCGTGTCGGCTTATGGCGACACACCGGCAACTTGCAACGTGGTCTCTTGGTACTCCAGCGGCAACCACTTCAGAACGTGGACGATGTGCGTTGATCCGGACGACAACCTGATCGACACGCCCTACACCATACTCGCCGTGTGGCCCAACCGACGCGCCACGTCTCTTTTTGCCAACGGTTTCGAGAGCTCGGTGGATTGAACGAGGGCTGGCCAGCCACTACCACGTGGAAAGCCCTGCTGCCTCGCCGATGCGATACCACGCACGGCGGAGCAGCGCGGTGTCGGCATACGTTGCGTAGTCGGTGCTGAAGCGGCGCGAGGGTTCGTTCGCCCAGTTCGTCTCGAACCACTGCGCGGCATCGGTGATGGCCGGGTGATCTTCGGAAGCACGCAACTGCACGCTGGTTTCCAGGTTCAGATCATCCAGATTTCGCCGGGTGAAATTGGCCGAGCCTGCGATCAAAGTGGCCTCCTGCGCCCCGCGATGCAGCAGCACCTTGGCGTGACATTGCTCGCCGTGGGTATCGCACCAGCGCAGTGGAATCCCAGCGGCGCTGAGTTCGTGTGCCACCTGCCGGTTCGGTACCCCATTCTTCTTGCGGCCGAAGGCGTCTTCGTTCGGATCCAGCAACACGCGCACCGTCACGCCGCGCGCGTGGGCGGCTTTCAAGGCGTGGATCAGGCCGCGATGGGAGAGATAGAACACCGCGACATCGAGTGTTTCACCGGATGCGGCGGCCTCGACGGTATCCATCAAGGCGCGCCCGATGGCACCTTCGGTCAGCACGCGCAAACGCGGGCCGGTTTCGACACGGATGTCGTCTGCGGCGGGAAATGCAGTAAGGGGCTTGTCGGAAAATGCTGCCACGGCGGCTTCGGTATGCAGCACGTCCAGCGCGGCGGCACCGGAAAACCGCAGTGCGACGTTGCCGTGCGCAGCGCTGGCATCGTGCGGATTGGCCGAGGTCACCAGCGCCTGCCAACTCTCGCCGGCATCCACCACCAGCGTCTTGCGATGATTGGCGCGGAAGTTCGGCAGCGCGAGCCAACTGCGCAAGGTGATTTTTTCCGTGCCGAACGGGTTGGGCAACCAGCCGCCGGCAGCGTTGTTGCCAAGCCAGCCGCAACACAACGCCCACGGCCCGGACCAGAGCGGGTTGGAGGCGCGCAGTGCGGAAAGATCGGTCAGCACCACCTGTGCACCGGCCCGCTCCAGCACTTCCAGATGGGTTGACGCGGTGCCACCGTATACCGTGTTGATCGGATCGCTGATCACCACCACGCGCAAGCCGGGAACGGCACGCATGCGATGCAGCAGCGCCTGCGTGAGTTCGCTGCTCAAAGGGCGGAGTGCGGCGTCCGGTGCAGCGGCAAAATCGTTGAACAAGAACATGTCCAGCACGACGAGCTTGCGCGATCTCCTGATCATCTCGAACGCCGTGTCGAAGATTTCCTGCTCGCTGTATCGCGTGCCGGCCGCATCGACGTAGGTCAGATCGGCGAGGAAATCCACCTTTTCCACCGACCGCCACGGCATCGCCACGCCCACACCCGGCGGCAGCGGCTTGCCTGCCTGCCAGAACGCGCTGGCAAACCAGATCAGGCACAACGCAAGCAGTACGTATGGCCAGCGACGGCGGGTTGGGGACATGGGCATCTCTCGCACACGGAACGATCGCGAGGATGCCATGCCTGACGGCTCGGCTGCGCGCCGGCGTTGCTACACTGCGCGGCCACGTTTCCGCTTCCGCATGCATCCATGAGCAAAACCCGTGTCCTCACCGGCATCACCACCACCGGCACGCCGCACCTTGGCAATTACGTCGGCGCGATCCGCCCGGCGATATCGGCCAGTCAGGACGCGCATGTGGACGCGTTTTTCTTTCTGGCCGATTACCACGCCCTGATCAAATGCGATGACGCCGCGCGCATCGAGCGTTCACGTCTTGAAATCGCGGCCACGTGGCTGGCCGCCGGGCTGGATCCGGAGAGGGTGACCTTCTATCGGCAATCGGACATCCCGCAAATTCCCGAGCTGACTTGGCTTCTGACCTGCGTCACCGCCAAGGGCCTGATGAACCGCGCCCACGCCTACAAGGCTTCGGTGGATGCCAACGTGGCGCAGCAAGAGGATCCCGATGCCGGCATCACGATGGGCCTGTACAGCTATCCGATCCTGATGGCCGCCGATATCCTGATGTTCAACGCCCACAAGGTGCCGGTGGGCCGCGACCAGATCCAGCACATCGAAATGGCACGCGACGTGGCCGCGCGCTTCAATCACCTGTACGGCCAGGGGCGCGAGTTCTTCGTGCTGCCCGAGGTGCAGATCGAAGATCAGGTCGCCACGCTGCCGGGGCTGGATGGACGCAAGATGTCCAAGAGTTACGACAACACCATCCCGTTGTTCGAAGGCGGCGCGCGCCACCTGAAAGACACCATCGCGCGCATCGTCACCGACTCGCGTGCGCCGGGTGAGCCGAAAGATCCCGAATCCAACGCGCTCGCCACGTTGTATCAAGCATTCGCCGATGCTGAAGACACCGTGGCCTATCGCGCCGCACTGAGTGCCGGGCTGGCCTGGGGCGAAGCCAAGCAGCGCCTGTTCCAGAAAATCGACGGACAGATCGCGCCGATGCGGGAACGCTACGAAGCACTGATCGCCAAACCAGCCGATATCGAAGACGTGTTGCAAGCCGGCGCGGCCAAGGCACGCGCAGTGGCCGCCCCCTTGCTCGAACAGTTGCGCGAAGCCGTGGGCCTGCGGCGTTTCCGCGCGCCGGTGGCGGCGTCGCAAACCAGCGATGCGAAAACCACCGAGGCCATGCCGACATTCAAGCAGTATCGCCAGAGCGATGGCAGCTTTTCCTTCAAGCTCGCCGACGGCGAGGGCCGCCTGCTGCTGCAAGGTGCGCAATACACCTCGCCGCGTGATGCAGGGCAACGCATTGCTGCGTTGAAACAAGGTGACGCCGCGTTGCCGCTGGATGGCGAGACATTCGGCGAAGGCATCACTGCACCTGCCGTTTCGGCCGCGTTGCAACGCTTTGCCGAAGATTGACGCATCCGATCGGGCACGCCGCCATGGAATACCTCAGCGTCATCCTGTTCTTTCCCTGGTTCGTCGTGATGGGCGGCTGTTTCATGCTGTTCCCGCGCCGGCCCGGCGGCCTTGCGCGTCGCCTGTTCGAACTGGCGACGCTGGTGCTGGCCTTGCTGGCGAGCATCTGGGCCATGCTCTGGGGCATCGCGCACGCCGATCCAAATGCCGGCGCCATCTGGAAACAAGTGCTCGCCACGCTTTTGGCCTACGGCATGTTCCTCGGCGTGCTGCTGCTGGCCTGGCCGCTGCGCCGCCTGCTGCTGCGCCCCAAGTAGGATTCCCTGCGCCAAACGCATCGGCGAGCATTGAAGCTTTTCCATCTCGGGAACCGTCATGACGCACGACATTCACACCATCGACACCGGCCTCATGCGCCCGGCCTTCGACGCGGCTTACCTGATCGTGGAAAACGGCCGAGGCGCATTTCTGGACTGCGGCACCTCGCACGCCGTGCCAGCCATGCTTGCCGCCGCAGCCGAAGCCGGCCTCGCACCCGATGACATCGACTGGCTGATCCTCAGCCATGTGCATCTGGATCATGCCGGCGGCGCCGGCGCGTTGCTGCAACACCTTCCGAACGCGCGCGTCGTCGTGCATCCGCGTGGCGCGCCGCACATGATCGATCCATCCAGACTCATCGCCGGCGCCGCCGCCGTCTACGGTGAAGAAGAAATGGCGCGCAGCTACGGCAGCATCGTGCCGATTCCCGCCGAGCGCGTGGATATCGCGCATGAAGGCCATAGCATCGATCTGGCAGGTCGCAAACTCGTCTGTCTGGACACCCCCGGCCACGCTCTGCACCACCTCTGCCTGTGGGACGAAAAAAGCCGCAGCGTGTTCACCGGCGACACGTTCGGCATCTCCTACCGCGAACTGGACACACCCGCCGGCATCTTCCTGTTCCCCACCACCTCACCGGTGCAATTTGATCCCGAGCCCCTGAAAACCTCGGTGCAACGCCTCGCCGACCTGCATCCAGAAAATCTTTTCCTCACCCATTACGGCCGCATCGGCGATGCGCAAAAACATGCCGCCGTGTTGATCGAACTGATCGATGCGATGGTCGAACGTGCGCTCGCCCTGGCCGATGCGGCCGACCGCCACGCCGCCCTCGTGGCCGCACTCGATGAACTCTATGTCCCCCGCGCCGTTGCACACAGCGGCCTGACGCCGGACACGGTACGCGATGTCATCGCACTGGACATCGAACTCAACGCCCAAGGGCTGGGGGTGTGGCTGGATCGGCAGCGGCGGTGAGACGCAAAACGCGCAACCAGCAGACCAACGAAAACGCCCCGGCAGATTGCTCCGCCGGGGCGTTTTGTTTCTGCATCAATCGCAGGGCGCGATCAGAAGCGGAAGTTGACGCCGATGCCGTAGACCAGCGGGTTCACGTCAACCTTGCCGATCTCGGCGCCGTTGAGCTTCACCTTGGCATCCAGGTCGATGTAACGCACGTCGGCCACGATGTCCCAATTCTTGCCTGCCTGGAACAGCAGACCGGCCTGTGCAGCCAGACCCCAGGAGTTTTCGATGCCAACCCTGGTGCCGTCGATCGGGCCCTTGGTCTTCTCGTCGTAAGTCCAGGTGTAGTTGACGCCGGCGCCGACGAAGGGGTTCACCTTGGCATCGGGAGCGAAGTAGTACTGCAGGCTGAGGGTCGGCGGCAGGTGCTTGAAATCCACCGCGCCCACGCCATCCAGGCTCACTTCGTGCTTGAACGGCAGTGCGGCCAGCAGTTCGATGGCCAGATTGTCGTTGAGGTGATAACCGAAGGCGACGGTCGGCTTGAAGTCGCTGTCGATGGTGGTCTTGAACGTACCGGCCAAGGTGCCGCTGTTGGACTTGGGATCGACGTTGTGCACGCCGGCGCGGACAAACCAGGTGTCGTTGGCGCTGGCAAGGCCGGGAACCATGACCGCAGCAGCGAGGGCCGCGGCGAGAAGATGACGATGCGACATGAGGGAACTCCTTTTCTGTTCGATCAATCGGGGATGTGCAGTTTCTTGCACCGCAGCATTTACGGCTTGATCGCAGTCAATTCATTCCCCGCAATTGCCCCCTATTCAGCCACGGGTGGGGTTTGCGGCACTGTGGCAAGCGTGTGATCGAGCAGTGCCGCCAGCCGCGCGGCGGCAAGCACGACGCGTGATTCGGCAACCGGACGCTGCCGTTCCAGATAACCGTCGGGCAGGCGTCCGGCACGCGGTGGATACACCGCGGCGCTGTCGAGCAACCCGCAGGAAGATTCTGCCCACGCGGTGAAATCCATCGGCGCGATGTCGGCGGCAGCCACCTGCGGCGCAAGTCGGGCGCGGTACTTCTTCATCTTCAGCCCGGCACTTTGCAGCAAGTGGTAATCCCAGACCGCATGCAGGTTGGTGCCCTCGCCGTCGATGTTGATCTGGACGCGGTTGCCACCGCGATCGTCACGGTTGCCGGCATGCATGGGCTGGTGGATGTCACCGGCAAAATGCACGACGAATTTCAGTGCTTCCAGGCGTTCGGAAGCTGGCCGCGAGGCATCGCCGAGCACATGCGTGTAGCGCTCCAATGCGGCGATGATGCATTGGCCCTCAGCGCAATCGCGTGCGGCATCGAAATTGCAACTGCCGTCGCGGAAATTCACGTAGTGGAACGGCGCGGTGAAGCGCCACACCGGTTGATCGCGGATTTCATCGGCCCAGGCAGCAATCGTGCCCAGATCGGCGCCCGGCTCCAGCGCGAGCAGGACATCGAGTTTGGCGCGCGTGGCCGATGTCACCTGCTCCTGCGCCAGCAGGCCGACGAGGCGATGCCCGAACCCCGACCACGCCTGTGCCGGCATCGCCGCCAGCAAGCCCATCCACATCACCAACACTGCCACGGCGTTACGCATGTTTTCTCCGATTTTCACGTCTGTGCACAGCATAGAACGTGCGTGGCCGATTTTCGTGCTCGGCCTCGTAACCGTAGGACATCTCGAAAATTTCGGCTTCATCAGCGAGTGCCACCTCATTCCCGAGGAGAGTGCCATGCCCATGCTCCGCCTGACGGCTGTTCTTTTTGCCGTGCCATGCATCCTGCTTTCTCTCCCCCGTGCCGAAGCCGCCGTGATGTTGCTGCGAGTAGGCGCAGGCGCAGATTGCGATTACCGCACCGACAGCCTGCCCAATGCACTGCAAAGCGCGATCAATGCCGTACCCACGTCGATTTCCACCGGCGATGCCTACGTGATCCGAGTAGCACGAAACGGCCATTACGCCGGAGCAAAAGTGGATGTTTTAAATCGTACCGTCATCATCGAAGGCGGCTACGCCACGTGCTCATCCGCCACACCCGGCACAAACAACACCGTGATCGATGCCCAGAGCCTGCTCAGCGGCCCGGTGATGCGGATAAACGGTGAAACGGCACAGCGGCGCGTCTCGCTGCGAAATATCACCATTCAGGGCGGCAGCGGCAGCACCGGGCACGGCCTTTTGATCCATAACGCCGATGTCGAACTGGCACGGGTCACCGTGCAGGAAAACCTGGGCGCCACCTATGGCGCGGGCATTCGCATCGATGGGGCAGGTTTGGGTGCGACGCTGCATCTGCATGCAAATTCCTCGGTGGCCAGCAACGAGGCGAATCAGGATGGCGGTGGCATCCACTGCAGCGGTGGCGCATCCCTGCGCCTGGATGCGGACAGTTCGGTCATCGCGAATATTGCCGAAAGCAACGGTGGCGGCATCGCGATCCAGGGATGCAATGCATCGATCAATTCAGGTGCCAGCGGCCTGGCCGGGTTGTTCGTCAACATAGGCTTCAACGAAGCGAATGTCGGCGGCGGCATTGCCGTACTGCCCGGGGGGCGATCCACCGTCTTCATGGGTTCGCTCGAGGGCAGCAACAACGACACACGCCCATTGATCATCAACAACACGGCCACCTCGCAAGGCGGCGGCATCTATGTGTCCGGCAGCAACTCCCAGCTGGACATAAGGAATGCCTTGATCGCGAACAATGACGGCGGTTCCATGGGCGGCGGCATCATGGTTCGCGGTGGCGCTCGGGTGAAGATGGGGCGTACCTCACGGCGTTGCGAGGGAACCGGTTGTTCGCGTCTCATCGACAACGTGGCGGCGTGGGGTGGCGCCATCGGTGTTGCGGATGCCGTGGCGCAGGTCTGGATGACGCGTATCGAGGGCAACCACGCCGACAGCGGCGGAAGTGCGTACTTTGCATTGAACAATGAGGCTGTTCTGGCATCGGAGAGCAACGTCATCGTCAAGAACACCGGTGCCAGCACCGTGGAGATCAGCCCCGGCTCCGGCGCACCGCCGCGTGTGGCGAGAGTGTGGCTGCTTGCCGATACCATCGCCGACAACAGCGGTGGCGGTGCAGTGATCAATGCCAACGCCGAAGGCCATGTGACCCTGGGAAGAACCATCGTGCACGCCACGCCCTCATTGCCCGTGCTGCTTCGCGCCGGGCCGCTATCGAACGCGGAGATGCACTGCAACGTCTTTCACTCCCAGGCCGGTGTCAGCACTGACTACGACACACTGACCTCGTTCACCGCCACGCCTGGCTTCGTCGATGCGGCTGCGGGCAACTATCGCCTGCGTCCTGACGCTTGGGCCATCGACCGCTGTCCAGCCAACGGCGACTTTCTTCCCATCGACCACGCGTTCTCCCTGCGCCCGGTGGATTCACCCCTCGGCGACATTGCCGGCCCGTTCGATGTCGGCGCCCATGAGTGGGCCCCCATGCTTTTCGCTGATGGGTTCGAGAGTTAGCCAGCTCGCCATGCTGGCACGGCTGCAAGCATCTGACACGAGGCTGGTCGACAAGGGTTTCAGGAAAAATCCAGCAACCACGCCTCGGGAAGTGCGACCTCATCGCAGTTGTGACCCGGCCCGATGCGATCCACGACAAGGAAGTCGCTGACGGCATCCAATGCCAGAAGCGGGTGGTGCCAGGTGCCTGGGCGGTAGTTGACGCCTTCGCCGTCGCGCGCGAGAAAGGCGCGCGGCGTGGCATCGGGCGACTCGGAAACGACGATGAGATACGGCGCTTTCGACAGCGGTACGAAAGCCTGGCTACCGAGTGGATGGCGTTCGAGCATCGTCACGGCGAACGGCAGGGCGCGTGGCTGGGCGCGGAAAAGACTGATGCCGACGCGCCCGCCATCACCGATGCATTGCACTTGCGCCAGATCGTGGAAGCGCTGCGTATTGCCCGCGTTGATCGAAAAAACGCGGCGTGCGGCGTGCGCGGCGATCACGTCGCCAAAGGGCGCGAACGCCTCCGGCGTCAGCGTTTCGATGACGAGCCGCAGGCTCACGCAGGCCGGCCCCACAGCCGCAGTCGCGACACGCCGCCATCGGGAATCATGTTGAAACGCACATGCGTGATCACGCCGTGGGCGGCAAGTTCGCTGCGGAAGGTGTGGATGTGATCGGCCTGGAGTTTCTGTTCCGGCAACACGTGCTCCCAGAACATCGCCTGGGTCACGAGCGATTCGGGCGTGCCGCCTTGCACGTTCGCGGCCTGTATCGAGCAACGATCCGGGAAGTTGCCCTTGAAGTGCGCCGTATCCACTTCGATGGCTTCGATGATGCCCGGGTGCGCCAGCGCAATCAGGCACCAATCGTTGCCCGGCTCACGACGTCGGCGCGTTTCCCAGCCATCGCCCATGTTCACGCCACGTCCTGGCAGCAACATGGTGGAGGCCGGCCCGAAATGTTCATTGTTTGCCGCCACGCAGACGCCGCCGTTGAGCGCGGCAGCCAGATCGAACAGGCCTTCGGCATTGCGTGCCGCGCCGTCGAATACCGGCGTGCCGTAGACGCGCAAGCGCGCCAGGCCGCCATCCGGATACAGGTTCACGCGCAGATGCGAAATGGCGCGGGTTTCGGCGATATCGAAATAGTGGTGGCTGTTGCCGCGCAGATTGGTGGATGGCAGCAGCGGGAACCATTCGGCATTCTCGGCCGGATCACCTTCGGCCACGAAACAGGCCTCCACCGAAGCCGCCGGCGGAAAGTTGCCGGTGAAATGCGAGGTATCCAGATCCAGCCCGAAGATCCGGCCCGGTCGCGCCAATCGCACGATGCACCAGTCATGCCCCGGGCCGCGCCTGCGACGGGTTTCCCAACCATCCATCCACTTGCCGTGGTCGTCGTAGCGGCCTGGATAAAACTGCGCCGGTGCCGCTTCGAGCATGCGTTCCCTGGCCGCGAAAAAGTCATTGCTGGCCGCCAGTGCCACTGCACCAAGCCGCGCATCGGCGAGATTCACGTGGCGGCGGGTGAAGGCAGGTGCATCGGGATCGGCAGCAAAGGCCATGTCGCGGTTCCGGGTTGAGGTGGAAGCACCTATTCAAGCCCAGATGCGGCAGGAAAGACAGGGGCTCAGACGTGAAGCAGGGCATCCAGTCGGAAACGGGCAATGCGGTCGATCTGGTGCAGCGCTTCGGCACGTTCGCTGACGATGTCGTGCGGCAGGCGCGCCGCCATGTTGGCGAGGATGCTGTCGCGGGTGTGGCCTTTCACCGCGAGGATGAAGGGAAAACCGAACGTGCGTTGGTAGGCATCGTTGAGTTCGGTGAGCCGCGCAAACTCTTCCGGTGTGCATTGATCCAGACCGGCGCCGCGTTGCTCGCGCGTGGACGATTCAGTCAGTTCGCCGGCAATCGCGGCCTTGCCGGCCAGTTGCGGATGGGCGCGGATCAAGGTCATTTGGGCCGCTTCGCCGGCCTTTGCCACGGCCTGCGCCATCGCGTGTGCGAGGGCTTCCACGCTGGCAAACGGGCGCTGTGCGGCCACCGCCTCGGCCACCCATGGCGAGTGTTCGTAGATGCCGGCGAGCGCGGCGATGAAGGTCGCAGGCGAGGCGCTGTTGAGGGTATCCAGGTTCATGCGTGCGACCGTGTTCATGCAGTGGTGGGAACGAAGGGATGACGTTGCCGCCAATGCCGCGCGATGTCCACGCGCCGGCACACCCAAACCCTTTCGTGTGCGGCGATGTGGTCGAGAAAACGTTGCAGCGCGATGAAGCGACCGGGGCGGCCAAGCAGGCGCGCATGCATGCCGATGGAGAGCATGCGTGGCGTTTGCTCACCTTCGGCGTACAGCACATCGAAGCTGTCGCGCAGGTAATCGAAGAACTGTGTGGCGGTGTTGAAGCCTTGCGGGGTGGCAAAGCGCATGTCGTTGGCATCCAGCGTGTACGGCACGATCAGATGCGGCACGCGCGTGCCATCGCTGATTTCCACCTGCATCCAGAACGGCAAGTCATCGCCGTAGTAATCGGCGTCGTAAAGAAAACCACCATGCTCGGCCACGAGGCTGCGCGTGTTGGGGCTGTCGCGGCCGGTGTACCAGCCCTGCGGCGGTGCCCCGGTGAGCGCGGTGTGGAGGGCCACCGCGCGCTGCATGTGCTCGCGTTCGGTGGCGATGTCGGTGTTCTGGTAATGGATCCAGCGCAAGCCGTGCGAGGCGATCTCGTGCCCCAGCTCAAGGCATGCGTTGGTGAGTTCGGGGTTGCGCTGCATCGCCATGGCGACGCCGAACACGGTCAGCGGCAAGCCGCGTTTTTCGAACTCGCGCAGGATCCGCCACGCGCCCACGCGCGAGCCGTATTCGTAGATCGACTCCATGCTCATGTGCCGGGCCGGATACGCCGCCGCGCCGATGATTTCGGAAAGGAACTGTTCGCTGCCCGCATCGCCATGCAGCACGCAGTTCTCTCCACCTTCCTCCAGATTCAGCACGAACTGCACCGCGATGCGCGCAGCGTCCGGCCAATCGGCGAAAGGCGGGGTGCGGCCGTAGCCGACGAGATCGCGCGGGTAATCGGGAGTCATGGTCAACGGATGCGATGTGGAACGATGGGCGGCAGGTTAGCGCCGCATCGGAAGCCCGTCATGCCCGATGTTGTCCCCGATTGCGACACAAGGCGTGCGGACGGTGCGAGCCGGCGCTTGCCGCACTGCAACACCGTTACCACCCAAGGCATTGATTCTGCGTCGCCACGCCGGATTTTCCACCTCGTCACTGGATGCTCTGCGCATGTCTTGCTATGCAGGAGCCATGTCTTTCCCAGAGTCCACGCCATGTTTCGCTGGTTGTACGGATTGTCCGCCTCGTTGTTGTTGGTGCTGCCGCAAGTGCGCGCAGCCGAGTCTTCGGATCCGCTGCGTTCGCCGCTGTGGGAAGCGATGCGCACGCGCTTTCTCGGCGATGCGCCCGTGTCGTTCGATCCACGCGTGACGGTGACGATGCCGGCCACGGCAGAGGATTCGCTCAACGTGCCGGTGCATGTGCATGTGCAAGGGTTGAGCGACATCGAGAAGGTCGTGGTGTTTGCCGATCTGAATCCGATTCCGAAGATCATTCAATGGGTGCCGGGCGATGCCCTGCACGATGCGCCAGTGGATTTCAGTTTCAGCTTCAAGGTCGAACAATCCTCGCCGGTGCGCGCCGCCGTGTTCGGCCAGGGGCGCTGGCACGTGGGTGGCGCATGGGTCAGCGCTGCCGGCGGCGGTTGCACCGCACCAAGCCAAGGCACTTCGCTCAAGCTCTGGCAGGATCGTCTGGGCGAGCTTTCCGGCCGCTTGTTCGCACGCCAGAGCGGCAGCCGCCTGAAGTTGCACGTCATCCATCCGATGGACACGGGCCTGGCCGCCGGCATCCCGGTATTCCATCTCCAGTCGCTCGCCCTGCTGGATGAGCAAGGCACGCCGCTGGCGCACCTGCATCCGTTCGAGCCGATTTCCGAGAACCCGGTGTTCACCGTGGATTTGCCGACGATCGGGCCGATCCAGGTGCAGGGCCATGACACGCAAGGCAACGCCGTCGCCGGCTGGGTGATGCCATGAGGGTCTTGCTCGTCGCCTTGCTGGCGCTGGCCATGCCCGGGCATGCGCAATCGATGAGATACACGCTCACGCCACACGCGGTAGCCGACGACGTGTTCGTGTTCCGCGGCGCGGACGAGGACTTCTCGCGCGCCAACGGCGGCAACATCGTCAACACGGGCTTCATCGTGGCGCCCGAAGGCGTCATCGTCATCGACAGCGGCCCTTCGCATCGCTACGGCATGGCGCAGCGCGCCGCGATCCTCGCCGCCACCGGGCGCGACGTGGTGCTGGTGCTGATCACCCATCTGCATCCCGATCACATGCTCGGCAGTACCGCCTATGCCGATGTACCGATCCGTGCCTTGCCTACCACGGCGGTGCAGATCGAATCGGGCGGCGCGCAACTGGCCGAAAACCTGTATCGCCTGCTCGGTGGATGGATGTCCGGCAGCATGGCGGTTGCGCCCGCGCCGCTGGCTTCCGTGGGCATGGTGGAACTGGCCGGCCGGCGGCTGAACCTGCTCGCCATGCGCGGTCACAGCGCGGCGGATCTGGCGGTGCTGGACGACGCGAGCGGCGTGCTGTTTGCCGGCGATCTGGTTTTCCTCGACCGCGCCCCGACCACCGCACACGCCGACCTGACGCGCTGGAAAGCAACACTGGATGCCATGGAAAAACTCGACGCGCGCGTGATCGTGCCCGGCCATGGCCTGGTGCACGGCGATACCCGCGGCATCGCGCAGACACGTGACTATCTCGACTGGCTGGCAACAACGCTGGACGAGGCGGCAGGGCGCGGTCTGAGCATGAATGAGGTCATGGCGTTGCCCGCACCCGAACGCATCGCCAGCCTGCCGGTTTTCGCCAGCGAATTCGCGCGTTCGGTGGTGCATCTGTATGCGCGGGCGGAGGAACGCAGCCTGCGGGCAAGCCCTCCGATGCGGCAGGCAAAGGACTGACCACCCGGCCTTTGCGCACCGGCGCCAGGCATGTCTCAGCCGAAACTGTCGGCCACGATGCCGCGATACCAGTCGCGCGCGTGTTCGGCTTCGCGGGCTCGCAACCCCATGTCGGCGGCGAGCGGACTCATGCCTTCGCTCAGCGGCACCAGATGCCCGCCTTCGGCCGCGTAGCGGCCACCGACGGAAATGCCGTATTCGGGCGCGCCCAGGCTGTAACAGGTGTTGACGCGGCGCGGCAGCGGCCCAGGCAAGCCACGCAGTTGCGCAATGAA
>JAEXRB010000282.1 GCA_023438325.1 Pseudomonadota bacterium
GTGCAATGGCTCGAAATGACGAGGATTCCCGACAGCCTCTGGCTGGCCTCGGTGGCGCGACCGGAATTGACCGGCACGGTGCTTGGCGTGTTCGAGCGTGCCGGGCATCAGGTTCGACGCATCATCACCCCGCGGTCGGCGCTTGGCCTTGAGACCGGCTACGTCCGACATGAGCGGCTGGGTGTGGATCGCTGGCTGGCATTGCTGGCATTGCATCTGGGAGGCAACGCACCGTGCGTGGTGGCCAGCATCGGATCGGCGTTGACTTGTGATGCGCTCGCGCCCGGAGGCAAGCACCTTGGCGGCTTGATCGCACCCACCCCCGAAGCGATGCGCGATGCCTTGTTCGCACGCGCGCCGCAACTCGCGGGTGCGCGTGGCGAGGTCAATCTGTTTGCCACCAGCACCGAGGATGGCATCGAAAGCGGCTGCACGCTGGCTGGCGTGGCACTGATCGAACGCAGTCGGACACAGTTGGCCGAACGTCTCGGCCAACCGGTGCAGCTGGTGATATCCGGTGGCGGTGCGCCGGTCTTGCGGCCTTTTCTCGCCGCGCACGTGCATCGCCCCGACCTCGTGCTCGAAGGCATGGCGTTGTGGGCCGATGCGGTGGAACGCGGGCACGCATGACACCCTCTAGAATGTGCGCTGATTCCCGGAACTTGAGCCCATGCTGTCGCGCGCCCTGATCGCCTTGCTGTTGACGATGAACCTCGGTGTCGCGCTGTGGTTGTGGCTGCGCCCTGCGCCCGAGAGTGTCGTGCCGCAATCGCATGGCGATGACCAGACGCCATCGCTGATCCTGCTCAGCGAAGAAGAATACGAGCCGGATGCGGCCGAATCAGTCGCCGAGCCCGACAGCCCGCCCGAGCCTACGCCGGGCCTGGATCGTCTGGCCTGCGTGGAGATCGGCCCGTTCCTGACCCAGGCCGATCTGCGCCGCGCAATGAACGCCTTCACGCCCAGCGCCGAGCGCCTCCAGTTTCGCGAAACCCGTGCCCTCGCCAGCCGCGGCTACTGGGTCTATCTGCCTGCACAAGGCACCCGCGATGCCGCATTGGCCACTGCGCGCGAACTCTCCGGCAAGGGCCTGCGCGACTATTACGTCGTCGCGGCTGGCGAGCGCGAAAACACCATCTCGCTAGGTCTGTTCCGCGAGCTGGGCAATGCCGAACAACGCCATGCCCAGGTACGCGCGATGGGTTTCGACGCGCAGTTGCAGCCGCGCTCGGACGAAATCCCGCACTATTGGATCGACCTTGCCGTGGAGGCCGGTTTCGACTGGCGCGCCCGCATTTCCGGCTATGCCGGCGTGACCGGAACGCAAGTGGCCTGCCAGTAAGGCGGCAGCTTGGGTTAGAATCCACGCCCCGCGCCACGCGGGCCTGTGCCGCTTTAGCTCAGTTGGTAGAGCAACCGCCTTGTAAGCGGTAGGTCGTCCGTTCGAGTCGGACAAGCGGCACCATCGCACATGAAAACGCCGCGACCTTTCAGTCGCGGCGTTTTTTCTTTCATGCCGACAAAGATCAATCTTGTGGCGGGATGCGAAGCATCTGGCCGGGATAGATCTTGTCCGGATGGGAAAGCAGCGGACGATTGGCCTCGAAGATGGTGTTGTAGAGGCTGGCCTTGCCATAGAACTGCTTGGAGATGGCGGAAAGCGTGTCGCCTTTCTTGACGGTGTAGAACACCGGCTCGCGCTCGGCAGGTGCCGGAGCCTCGGCGGCGGCAGGAGCGGCCGCGAGGGTGAGGGTTTCTTCAACCCTTTCCACACCCTCCACATTGCCCAGAGCCAGCAGGATTTTTTCCTTCTCCTCCTGGTTGGCAACCTCGCCACTCACTTTCACGGTGCTGCCGTCGTTCACCACGATCACGCTGTCGTTGCCCAGGTTGAACTTGCGAAGCTGCTCGGTCAGTACGTCGGCTGCTTTCTTGGCTGGATTGAGGTTGAAGAGTTTCTCGCCAGCACCTTTGACGAAATCGAAGATTCCCATGCGTTTTTCTCCTGAGGTAATGAAGCGGATTCGGATTACTTCTTGCCGAACAGCGAGCCCAAGCCTTGGGCGGATTTGAGGATGTCGCTCATGTCGACATCGCCATCGCCATCGCGATCCAGGACCGAGCCCATGAAGCCGCCGAGTGCCGAGGGCGGCGCTTGGGCGATGCGCTGGCTTTCGCCACCGAGGAGGCCACTGAGCGAGTTGGCGTTGATCTGGCCGCCCTGCATCATGCGGCCGAGCGCGGCCATCACCATGGGGGCAAGCATGGCAAGGAGCTTGGCGGAGGAGCCGCTGTCCAGGCCGGGGATACTGGGCACTTGCGGCGAAGCTGCGCGTTGGGTGCCGTTGCCGCCACCGAAAACGTGACCGAGGATGGCTAGCCCGCCAGAGAGTGCATCGTTGGAGCCGTTCTGGCTCGATGCACCGCCGCCGAGCGCGCCGAGCACGCCGCCAAGCAGCCCGCCGATATCCGTACCGCTGTGATCGCGCTGCACGGCACCGAGCAGCGCACTGGCGCCTTCCGGTTGCGAGGCGTTCTTCGCCATCTGGCCGAGCAAAATCGGCAATGCTGCCTGGATCGCGTTGCCGGCGCTTTGCGGGCTGAGGCCCAGTTGCTGGGAAATCGACTGCACGCTGCGTGCGTCGAATGAGGAAAGGAGAGTGTC
>JAEXRB010000007.1 GCA_023438325.1 Pseudomonadota bacterium
CGTGCGGAAATGCTCGCACCTGCTGCACCTGCGTGCCTTCGGCCAGCGCGAACTTGAGACGGGTATTGCCCAGGTCGATCAGCAGCTTCATGCCGGCCTCACCGAAACTTCCGCGCTGGAAAACGCCCGTCGCTGACCAGCCACCTCAACCAGCAAAAAGCCCTGCGCATCGATACCGCAGGCGACGCCTTCGATCACCTGCTCTCCGGCCAGCACGCGTACCGGCACGTGCGCGAGCGCATCGAGCGCTTGCCAGTGCGTCAGAAAAGGAGCCAGCCCTTGGGCAAGAAATACATCGAATGCCTCATTCCAGGCCACGATCAAGGCCACCGCCAATGCTTCACGCCCGACATGACAACCCAATTCGTCCAGATCGATGCAAGGCTGCGCGATGGCTTCTCGGGTTGCCGCCGGCAATGCAAGGTTGATCCCCACACCGGCCACCACGCCAGTGCCGCACGACTCGACCAGAATGCCGCCGAGTTTGCGCTGCGCCACAACCAGATCGTTAGGCCATTTCAGCCTTGTCGAAACGGCGCCCAAGCGCTGCAAGACCTGCGCAGTCGCCACACCCAGCGCCAGACTCACGCCAGAGCCCCAGCGCTGGCCATCATCACGATGCACCCGCATCGACAACGCCAGCGAGGCCCCCGCCGGAGACTGCCACACACGACCACGCCGCCCACGTCCGGCCGATTGGCAGTCGGTCACGACGACGGAACGATCCGGCCATGCCACCGTCGCATCGAGCAGCACGTGCTGCGTGGAATCGACCACCTCGCGCACATGCAGTTGCGGGCGCATCCGGGCCGGCAACGCGGCGGCCAAGACATGCGCATCCAGCGCGGGAACGGAATCGGACAAGGCACGCTCGCGGAAAAGGGCATCATGGTAGCCGCCGGAGGGCGGCCCGGCATGGTACAGGTGCGCCCCGTGAAAACAGGCTAAACTGGGGAAACCTGTCGGTGGCGTCAGCCCTCCGACGTCGCCACCGGAGTATTCGCCATGACGTACCGTCTGCTGCTCGCGAGCTTCTTTCTGGTTCTGGGCTTCAACGCGCAGGCCAGCATGGACCGGGTTCGCGGCGCGAGCGGCGATGCCGGCCCGACCTGCCCACCGGCCACGCTTTCCGAACCAAGCGATGCCAACGAGGCCAAATCCGAAGTTGCGCCGCCCACGGTCGCCAGACCGGTCGCCCCACCGGCCGCCAGCAACCCGGTGATGCCGCGCCCCGGCCTGCGCTGGCATTCGTTCCTGCCGGGCATGATGAAATGATCCGCCACAGGTTGCCGTGCCCGCGCACCTGAACCCGCCCCAACCTCGCGCCTCGTCGGCGCGAACTTGCCTCCTGCTTCCGCCCTCCAAGCCCCTGCCGATGGGCAGCCGGGTGCGGAACTCCACATCACTCCGCCGTGCTCGACCTGCCACACCGGCTTCCGACAGGACGACGGAATGAAGTGGCTGCGCCGATGGCTGGGCAGCCCGCCTCCGGCTCCGCTCGATGACGCGCTCTGGTTCAACCAGCTCGCACGCATCGACGGAGCGGAGGCCCCCTCCGCCCCCCGCGTCATGCGCTGGCGCCAATTCACCGAGCGTTTCCTGGCCGACAAGGCCATTGTCCCGGCAGCCGACTGCGTGCTTTCCCAGGCCGATCGCGTGCTGATCGCGATGCTGTGCTGCGAACCGGTGCTGGATCTGGGTTACGACTGGCTACGCGGCTGGCACGAGGTGATCGTGTATCCGGGCCAATTCGGCATGCGACGCCATGAGCTCGATGAAGACAGCGGCGTGGTGCATGAATGGGATGACGAGCTGGCTGGCGAGTGCTGGGAACAGGGCCCGCTGATCCTCTCTCTCGCCGATGCCATTCAGGCGGCCGAGGCGCCGACGTCCGGCTTCCAGGTGGTCGCACATGAAATCGCACACAAACTCGACCTGCTCGACGGTAGTCTGGACGGCGTTCCGCCGCTGAATGACCCCGCCTGGCATGCGCGTTGGGTGGACGATTTCCAACGTGCTTTCGATGCCTTGCGCGCGCAGGTCGAATCCGGCCACGACAGCCTCATCGATCCGTATGCCGCCGAAGCTGCGGACGAGTTCTTCGCCGTCGTTTCCGAATACCACTTCACCGACCCGGAGCTGCTGGCCGAACAGATGCCGGACATCGCCGCGCACCTGACGCGCTTCTACCACCGCGATCACCTGCGCGCGTGACGCGCCTCACAACGTCGGGGTGAAGCGCACCACGAAGCAGGCACCGCCCAGCTCATTGGAACGTTCTACGGCAAGTTCGCCGCGATAGGCCTTCACCAGCTCCTGCACGATGGCAAGACCAATGCCGTGGCCGTGCACGCGCTCGTCGCCACGCACGCCGCGCTGCAGGAGCTTGTCCACGTTTTCCGGCGCAATGCCGGGACCATCGTCCTCCACCGTGATGAGGGTGGCGGCGCGGCGCTGCGGGGCGATGGTCATCGTGCGCACGGTGAGCAATACGCGGTGATCCGCCCATTTGAAGGCGTTTTCCAGCAAATTGCCGAGTAGCTCCATCAGGTCGCCCTGCTCGCCGTAGAAGCAGGCCGACGGGTCGATGTCGAACTCGCACAGCACGTTCTTGCTGGCGTAGACCTTTTCCAGACTGGTGACGATTTCCTCAGCGCAGGGCGCGATCGGCAACGGCGCAGCGAACGTCTGGTGACCGGATGTAGCGGCGCGGGAGAGCTGGTAGGCCACGATCTCGTTCATGCGCGCCACCTGATCCTCCACGCTCTTGCGCACCTCTTCGGACGAATGATCCGAATCCAGTTCGCTGCGGATCACCGCCAGCGGCGTCTTCAGGCTGTGCGCCAGATCACCCAGGATGTTGCGATTGCGCGCGATCTGCTCGCGCCCCACGTCGATCAGCTCGTTGAGGCTGCCGGTGAGCAGGCGCAGCTCCTGCGGATACTGACCATCCAGACGCTCCTTCTTGCCGGACGTAATGCGCTCCATGTCGCCCACCACCCGACGCATCGGCGACAGGCTCCAGCGCAGTACGAGAATCTGCAAGGCCAGCAGCAACACGCCCGCGGCTCCCAGATAGCCCCACAGCTCGCGCCGGAACGCGTTCACTTGTCGATCCAGCGCCGCGGTGCTCTCGGCGACATGCACGGTGACGTTCACATCCTTGATGTCGCTGACTTCCCAGGCCATGCCCATGCTCTGGCGATAGATCGGGCCGGAAGGCGTGTCGATCGGGCCTTCGTAGCGCTCTTCACCGGGCTTGAGTGCCTCGCGGAGCGGCAGATCGCGGCCGAGCGCGGATTCGGATTCCCAGTGGACATCGTCGGCAAGAATGGCCGCATAAAGGCCGCTGCCGACGCTGGAAAGGCGCGTGTCAGGCGGAGGATCGGGCGGGATGATGTCGCCATTGCGCAACAACTCTGTGCCACGCATGTAGGCCCATGTGTAGTTCTGAAGGCGTTGCCGCATGGTGCTGCCGGCAGCCTCGATGAAGGCGCGGTCGAGCGCATAGCCGGTCAGGCCCAGGAATGCGATCAGGCCCAGACTGGCGGCAAGCAACTGGCGCGCCTGAAGCGAAAAGGCCCGCTTCATGAGGCCATTGCGTGCTTGGACGGATTGCCGCAGCCTGCATGCAAATGCGCACGAAAAAGCCGCGACGCGTCTCCCGGATCAGACGCTTTCGTGCCTGATCCGGTGCCATGTCGTCGTGTCGCATGAAGTTTGCAGGAACCGCTCAAGGGTTCACGCGCTGCCGATCACTCGTTGCGCGGGATCGCGAAGCGATAACCACGGCCGCGCACCGTTTCGATGGGCTTGAGCGCACCTTCCGGATCCAGCTTCTTGCGCAGGCGGCCGATGAACACTTCCAGCACGTTGGAATCGCGGTCGAAATCCTGCTGGTAGATGTGTTCGGTGAGGTCGGCCTTGGAGACCAGCTCGCCAGCATGCAACATCAAATATTCGAGCACCTTGTACTCGTAGCTGGTGAGATCCACGCCCACGCCTTCGACGCTGACCGTCTGCGCAGCCAGATCCAGACTGATCGGGCCACAATCGAGCGAAGGCTTGCTCCACCCAGCGGCACGGCGCAAAAGCGCGTTCAGGCGCGCCAACAGCTCTTCCACATGAAAGGGTTTGACGAGGTAGTCGTCCGCCCCGGCCTTGAGGCCTTCGACCTTGTCCTGCCAGCTGGAGCGCGCCGTCAGGATCAGGATCGGGAACTTCTTGCCTTCGCTGCGAAGGAGGCGCACCAGATCCATGCCGGACATCTTGGGCAAGCCCAAGTCGATGATGCCCACATCGAAGGGCACCTCGCGCCCCAGATAGATGCCTTCCTCGCCATCGCTGGCAGCGTCTACCGCATAGCCTTCGCGCTTGAGGCGAGCGGCCAGGGTTTCACGCAGCGGAGCTTCGTCTTCAACCAGAAGGATGCGCATGCAGATCTCCTCTCGGGGTTGTACGGATGCCGTGAAAACGGCGCTATCGTCCGGAGTGTACCCGTGGGCCGGCAAGATGAATACGCCCCATGCCGTGCAACGCGCAGTGATTGTTCAGCGGCGATCTTCCCGCGCAGGCCCACCGTGCGGATCACGTCCGCGCGAGGTGCGGGGCTCCGGCTGCGGCTCATTGCGCGGTGCCGGCGGTGCGGCGTGGCGTGGCTCATCCCACATCACCCGGACGCGACCTTCAGGGGTGTAGACCTTGATCCGGTTGACCTCGCGACCGCTTTGGTGGCGGCGCTCGGCCGACAGCACGCGTCCACCGGTTTCCCGTTCCACGCGTCTTACCGAGGAAGGCAGGTTGTCGTTGTCCGAAGCCAGGGCACTCGGACAAGCCACGGTACAAGTGGCAGCGGCAACAGCAATGACAATGTAGAAAGGAGCGGACATAAGTTGCGGATTCTTCATCGAAACAGGCCAGGAAAGCTACCCGGCATTCTGCGACGCATCGAAGTCTGGCGCTGGCGCGGTGAATCCGATCTGAACTTTTTAACGTTTTCCTTACAGCCCCTCACCATGCTGTCCTGCATCAGAAAATTTCCGCCACGCAACACCGCAGCGAACCGCCGGCTTTCTCGATCTCGTCCAGCGCCACCGCCTCGATGGCGAAGCCGTTGCGCTCCAGTGCGGCCCGCGTCGCCGGTCGCAGCGCATCGGCGGCACATTCGCTCATGAACACGGCATCATCCGTCAGCGCAATGCAGTTGGCGGCAAAGGCGTTTTTCTCTTCCGCCGCGAGCAGGATCGCGCCCTCGCCATAACGTGCCGCGATCGCCTCGCCTGCCGCAGGATCGGCCAACCCCTCCGGACACAGCACCATCGCACGCGAAGCCAGCACGCTCATCACCACGTTGCCGTGGTACTCGCCGGGCGCCAATGCATAGGGCACCAGTTCCGCCAGTCCGAACGCCTGCGCCATCGCTGCCGCACCGATCTCGTCGCAGCGCTCCGACAGCCCGCAATAGCCGACACCACGACCTCGATCGATCACGATCGAACCGGTCAGCTCGCAGATACCCGGCTGCGTGCGCAGGTCGATTTCCTCATACCCCAACACTTGCGTGAAGAAACCCCGGATATCGCTGCGCTCGGCTTCGACCTGGCGAACCGGGTGACGCATGTGCCCTAAAACCAGTCGCCCCGCCGCGGTGGCGAACACATTGTTCGGAAACACCGCATCCGGCGTGACGGGATCACCGGGAAAACAGACTGTCGGTATCCTTCGGGACAATGCACGTTGCAGGTTGCGGTGCTGCGCGAGTGCACGATGGGCATCCACGCGCACCGCCATGTCCATGTAGGCATTGTCCGAAGCCGATTGCTCGGCCAGGGTGAAGCCCTCCGGTGCAACGAGAAACACACCGCGCGCGCAGATCGGCGCGGTGATGGCCGGCAGCGGCATCATGCGGCCTCCGCATGTCGCGTCACCGCATCCAGCGCGCGCTCGATCAGCGCATGACCTGCCCCCACCTTTGATGCCCCCTCGCTCAGCACCTGCCGAAACGCCCGTCCACCCGGCTGCGCGTGGAACAGTCCGAGGATATGCCGGGTGATGTGTTTCACCGGAACGCCTGTCGCACATTGCTGCATCACATACGGCAGATACGCCCGCAACAATTCGGAACGCGAGCGCAGCGGTGCGCCCGACAGCACGGCATCGAGCCGGTGCAGGACATAGGGATCGTGATACGCCGCCCGCCCCAGCATCACGCCATCCACGTGTTCCAGATGCGCTATCGCCGGCGCCACATCGACGATGCCGCCATTGATGACGATGTTCAGCTCCGGCCGATCCTGCTTGAGCCGATACACATGCTCGTAACGCAGCGGCGGCACCTCCCGGTTTTCTTTCGGGCTCAGCCCCTTCAGCCACGCCTTGCGGGCATGCACGACGAAGGTGTCGCACCCGCTTGCCGCGACGGTGTCGACGAAATCGACCAGCGTTTCGTACTCCTCCTGCTCATCCACCCCGAGCCGGCACTTCACCGTCACCGGAACGCATTTGCTGGAATCTGCCAGCGCCGCACGCATCGCCGCCAAGCAGTCAGCCACCAGCACCGGCTCGCGCATCAGACACGCACCGAACCGCCCGGCCTGCACCCGATCCGATGGGCACCCCACGTTGAGGTTGATTTCGTCGTAGCCCAAATCCATGCCGATCCGCGCCGCTTCCGCCAAGGCCTCCGGCTCGCTGCCACCCAACTGCAACGCCACTGGATGCTCGCTGGGATCGAACCTGAGCAATCGCGCCCGATGACCCCGGATCACGGCCTGAGCGTGCACCATCTCGGTATACAGCCGCGCGTGGGGCGCGAGCAGGCGATGGAACACACGGCAGTGACTGTCCGTCCAGTCCATCATCGGTGCAACACTCACACGCCATGCATCGCGCGGCGCTGATGTTTCGACATTTTTCTGACTGGATACGGGACTTTCCAGCATCTTCCAGCGCTCCACGCGGCGGCTCGTTTCAGCGAACAGCCTTTTATCCGGATACAGAACTGATCCCGCACGGCCGCCGGGATTTTTCAGGCGGAGGCAGCTCGGGAACAGCGTTTCATGTTGTCCATGATCGCACGCCGCATCCGGCAAGCCGCCTGAACGCCTGCATCCAGAACACAGGCCAGTGCGTGATCACCACTGCCACGGTGTTTTCGCCAGACGAGTGGATACGCGCCGGTACAGCGCCCGCGCCCGGGCTTCAGGCAGATGCCGCAAGTGCAGCCGATGGCCGAGCGGGTGGGCGCCGGCGGTATCGACATGCAGGCTTGCCATGCCGTGACGGCGGTCGAAAGGCGATTGCACCAGACGCAAACCCTGGAGTTTTTCGATGCGTGCGAACGAAATTCGGCGATCGAGCCAGCCGCTGCGCCACACCACGAAATCGTCGTTGACGGCATAACCGCATGCGGCGGCCTGCTTGTGCGCCAGCCAGATCCAGAAAGGAATCAGCAACAACGCCGCAACACCGGCCGCACCGAAGAAAAACAACAACCCGACGCAAGCTGCCAGCGTCATCACACAGGGCGGCAAACAAAGGCGTCGCCAGGCGCGCGGGTGCACGGATTGGAACGTGAATTCGCCGGGCCAATCGGGCAACCAATCGCGCAGCAAGGCATCCAGCGATGCAGGCGGGGCGATCGGTGCCAGATCGGAAATCGTCTGTTCTTCATTGCCGGCACGCAACGCTGCGGTTTCCACGCGCAAAGAACTGCGGCCGAACCAGCGCAACACCATGCCCTGCCGCAGCGTCCAGTGCTGGATGCGACGCAACGGCGTGCTGGCGCGAACGCGCGTGAGCAGGCCGCGCTCCACCGACAGTCTCGGGCCGGCTTGTTCCAAGGTGAAGCCAAAATCGCGCACCACGGTCAGGACGACATCCAGCACGAACTTTGCTGTCAGCGAGACCACGGTCAGTACCACGCCTGCAAGCATCACCCAGACCGCCAGATCGTGCTCCTGCGTGGAAGACCAGGCGGCGGCCTCCGGTGGCAGTTGCCCCGCTCGCTCCCTGACCTGCTCCCATACGCGCTCCCACACCTGCTCTCCACCAAACTGCACCAGCGCGCCGAACGCTGCGGCCAACAGTACGGTGCCACGATGGGAGGCGAGGCCGAGCTTGACCAATTCGATGGGCGGCAGGTGCAGCAGGATGCGGGTTTGCACTGGAGGTTGCGCTCCCGGTTGCGGCGGAAGTTCGGTATCGCGTGTAGCAGGCGTTGCCGGTGCGGGCTGCATCGCACCGCGATGGTGTTCCACCAAGCGCTCCAGCGCCGCAGCATCGGCCATCGACAACACCCGCATCTGCGCTTCCGGCTCGTCACCGCCCACCGCCGATTCCAATCGCACATCGGCCACGCCGACGAGGCGATGCAGCACATTGCGATGCAACACCACCGACTGGATGCGCGCGAACGGCACATGCCGCTCATTGCGCTGCAGGAAGCCCGAGCGGATCACCAACTCATCCGCATCGATGCGGAAGCGATAGGTGAAATAGCGCAGCACGGCCCCCAGCGTCAGCACCGCGACGGCCACCAGCCCCCACCACTGCCAACTGTCGTCGCTGCGCCCGAACACCACCAACGCAATCAACGGCAGCGCGAAGCCCTTGATCTGGAGCAGCAGCACGAACAGCCACGAGAGCGGATGCAAACGGCGCTCGTGACCGGCGCCCAGACGCGCTTCATCGTGCGCCGTACCGGCATCGGCGATGCCGGGCCGGGGTTCAGGCGACATCGTCGTCCACCCGGATCAAGGCATCGCGCAATGCCTCGGCGCGCTCGATCGACAATCCGTTCAGCGACACGCGCCCGAACTCGCTGCCGGCGGTGTAGACGCGCAAGCCGGCCAGCCCCAGCGTGCGATCCAACGGGCCGCGATGCAGATCGGTGTGCTGCACGCGTGAACGCGGCACCACGGTATCGCTGCGCCACCACACCCCGCGCTGGATGCGCAGGCCCTGCGGCGTCAGCGCGTAACGGGTGCGCTGCCAGCGCGCACTGGCGTGGAAGAGAGCCAACAGCGGCGCGACCAACAGCGTCGCCAAGACGCCGCCGCGTGCAATCGACGCCGGCCACATCATGTCGAGCGCGACACCGAACAACACCGCCACGGCCGTCCATGCCGCACCGAAAAAGAGCAGCGCGATGATGAGTGCCTGCATCCGCATGCCCCAGCGCGCACGCGGATGCAGATGTTCGAAGCGCCAGCCTGCTTCAGGCGAAATGCCGGCACGGGGCGCAGGGTGAATCTCAGTCATAGCGAACGGCCTCGGCACCATCGGGGCGGATGGTGAAACGCTTGTAGCTCCACTGATACTGCGCCGGTGCCTGGGCGATGCAGGATTCGATCGACGCATTGAGTGCCGCGGCGGCCTTCACGGTATCGGCATCCGCGATGGCGGCGGGCCCCGGCAACAGACGGATGCGGAACCCTTTGGCGCCCGGCAAGCGTTCGGCAAAGGCCATCAGCACCGCCGCGCCGGTCTTGTGCGCCATGCGCGGCAACAAGCTCATCGTCAGCGCCGGGATACCGAAAAAGGGCGCGAATTCGCCATCGCCACGCTTGGGTTGCTGGTCGGGAAGAATGCCGAGCATGCCGCCGTCCTTGAGATGCCGGAACAGGATCCGCACCCCGGACGCTTCGGCACGCACCTGCGTGACACCCGGCTGCGCGCGGAAGCGGCGGATCAGGGCATCACCCCATGCTTTACGCGGCGGGCGATAGAGAATGGCCAGTTCCGACTGTGTCGCCAGCCACTGATTCAGCAGCTCCCAGTTGCCCAGATGTGGTGCGGCGATGATGACGCCGCGGCCGGCGGCGCGTGCCGCATCGAGCAACTCGCGCCCCTGCACTTCGCGCACCAGCATCAGGTTGGACGCGGCCGGCCGTGTCCAGAAGCGCGCTGTTTCCAGCAGCATCCGGCCGGTTTCGGCCAGATTGGCACGCCACAGCGCCCGGCGCTGCAGCGGATCCATCGCAGGAAAGCACAGCGCGAGGCTGCGCCACGCCACCCGCGCCTCACGCAAGCCGAACCAGCGCGTCAACATGCCCAGCCCCCCGCCAAGAACATGCAGGGCGCGGAACGGCAGGCAGCCGATCAGCCACAAGATGGCGTGAAGCAGGCGAGCGGGAATAGGCATCGGCAAAGGCGGGAGATGGCGGCAGTTCGGGGTTGCGAACGTGGATGGTAGAGCATCCCCTTCGCCGCCCGGCCCACTTTTGCCCTTACCATTTCCGGCTCACACCTTCCGCCAGAACCATGATCGCCCTCATCCAGCGCGTCAGCCAAGCCAGTGTCCGCGTCGATGACCGCACCGTCGGAGCCATCGGGCCGGGGCTGCTGGCGCTCGTCGCCGTTCAGCCGGATGATGGCGAGGCGCAAGTGGCGCGCATGCGCGAACGGCTGCTCGGATACCGCGTCTTCGCCGATGAGGCCGGCAAGATGAACCGCTCGCGCGCCGATACCGGCGGCGGCCTGCTGCTGGTCAGCCAGTTCACTCTGGCCGCCGATACCCGCAAGGGCATGCGCCCCAGTTTCACCTCCGCCGCCACGCCCGAACAGGGCCGGCTCTGGTTCGACCGCCTCGTGGATGCCTGCCGAAAACAGCACGACCCGGTTGAAACCGGGGAATTCGGCGCACATATGGTGGTCAGTCTGGTCAACGACGGCCCCGTCACCTTCTGGCTGAGCAGTTGAGACCAGCCC
>JAEXRB010000051.1 GCA_023438325.1 Pseudomonadota bacterium
GGGTACTGGACGCTGCCGAGTTGCGCGATTTCGGCCCGGCCAAACGACACGCGCTGCTGCTGTGCCTGATCCATCGCGCCCGGGTGCAGACCCGCGACGACCTAGCTGAGATGTTCATCAAACGCATGGGCAATCTCCACAACCGCGGCAAGGAGGAACTGGAGCGGCTGCGTGCGCGCTACCGCGAGAAGACCGAGGCCATCGTCGCCACGATGTCGGATGTGATCCAGGTGCTCGACCGTCACCCGGGCGACACCGACGCAGGACGGGAGATTCGCCGCCTGGTCAGCACGCGCGGGGGCGTCCAGACCCTGCAGGCTGACTGCGATGCCATCGCCGCCCACAGCGGCGACAACCACCTGCCGCTGCTGTGGCCGTTCTACAAGAGCCACCGCGCCACCATCCTGCGCATGGTGCGCATGCTGGACCTGGAATCCACCACCGAAGACCGTTCGTTGATCGACGCGATCGAGCTGATCCTGTCGCAGGAGCGTGCCCGCGGCGACTGGCTGGACGAACCGGTCGATCTGGCGTTCACGACCCAGCTCTGGCGAAAGACCATCACCCACCGCACCGAGCAGGGCGAGGAACGCATCCACCGCCGCCTGTTCGAGGTGTGCGTGTTCTCCTCACTGGCCAACGAACTGAAATCCGGCGACGTGGCCGTGCGCGGTTCGGAAACCTACGCCGATTACCGCGAGCAGTTGCTGCCCTGGGAGCAGTGCGAGCCGTTGCTGGACGACTACTGTCGCCAAGTGGGTTTACCGGCCTCCGCGGTGGGATTCGTCAATGCCTTGCAGTCCAAGCTGATGCAAGTCGCGGACCTGACGGATCAGGGTTACCTGGAGAACGGCCAGGTGATCATCGGCGACGACGGGTTTCCGGTGCTCAAGCGCCACAAGGCCAAGGACATGAGCAGCGGCGCTCGCGCCCTGGAGACCGCGATCCTCGACCGCCTGCGCGAGCGCAGTGTCATCGAGATCCTCTGTGACGTGGCGCACTGGACCCGCTGGCCGCGGCATTTCGGACCGCTGTCCGGGTCCGACACCAAGATCGACCAGCCCACCGAACGCTACGTGCTGACGGCGTTTACCTATGGTTGCAACCTCGGCCCGGCCCAGGCCGCACGGCATCTGCGAGGCGCTGCGTCGGCGCACATGCTGTCGTTCGTCAATCGCCGTCACGTGGATGCGAACAAGCTGGCAGCGGCCTGCCGCGACATCATCAACAGTTACGCCGGCCTGCAGCTTCCCAAATTCTGGGGCGATGGCAAGCGCGCCGCGGCCGACGGCACCAAGTACGACCTGTACGACCAGAACCTGCTGGCGTCGTACCACATCCGTTATGGCGGCTACGGCGGCATTGCCTATCACCATGTGTCCGACACCTACGTGGCGCTCTTCAGTCACTTCATCCCGTGCGGCGTCTGGGAAGCGGTGTACATCATCGACGGGCTGCTGAAGAACACCTCCGACATCCAACCCGACACCGTCCATGCCGATACCCAGGGTCAGTCGCTGCCGGTATTCGGGCTGTCGCACTTGCTGGGCATCCAGCTGATGCCGCGCATCCGCAACTGGCGCGACTACCGGTTCTTCCGTCCGGACGAGGACAGCCGCTACGAGCACATCGATGCGCTGTTCCGGGAAGATGTGAACTGGGACCTGATCGAGACCCACTGGAAGGATCTGATGCAGGTCGTGCTATCGATCAAGTCCGGCAAGATCGCGGCCTCGACGCTGCTGCGCAAGCTGGGCAACTACAGCCGCAAGAACCGCCTGTACCAGGCCTTCCGGGCACTCGGTGCTGCGGTGCGCACGTTGTTCCTGCTGCAATACATTTCCGATCGCGAGCTACGCGAACAGATCACGGCCTCCACCAACAAGGTCGAAGCCTATAATGGGTTTTCGAAGTATTTCTTCTTCGGCGGAGAGGGTGTGATCGCCGATAACGACCCGCTCGAACAGGAGAAGGCGGTCAAGTACAACGACCTGGTCGCCAACGCCGTCATCTTTCATAACGTGGTCGAACAGACCCGCATCATCAAGACGCTGATGCGAGCGGGTTGGAAGATCACCCCGGAGGACGTGGCGGCGCTCAGTCCCTACGTGACCAGCCACGTGAAGCGGTTCGGCGATTACCTGATCGACGTGGACGCGCTTCCGGAACCGTACGAAATCGAGCTGGCCCTGGCGGCGTAGCGTGGGTCAACCGGTACTGCCACAGCAGGGACTATGTTGCTGGATGGGCGGGCACGGTACCGTGCCGTAGGAACAGAACACGCAGCAATCGCCTGTTTTCGGGCGCAGGAGCGTGTGGCAGGCCGAGCACTCGTAAAAGAATTGGCACGCCGTAGTGGGCATGGTTTCGGTCGCCTGGTGCCCGCATGTCGGGCACGTGAGCGTGCTTTGCAACTGCACCTCAGCCACCGTTCGCTTTCGCCTTTGCAGTGGCTGGAAAACCGGCGTCGGTGATGGCCTTCGCGATGGCGGCCGCGTTGGTGCGCTCGGCATCGAATGCCACCGTCACGGTGGCGGCTCGGGTGTCAATACGCTTCGCCGTCACGCCCGGCACTGTATCCAACGCCTTTTCGATCGTGATGCTGCACGCCGGGCAGGTCATGTTCTCCACCTGCAGGACGACCTGCTTAGGGGTAGCCGCCCAAGCCAAGCCCATCCATGCCGTGAATACCAAACTGAGAAGAATCTTGCGCATGTGGGACTCCTACAGGAACCAACCGATGTAGTAGGGAAAGAGCAGCAGCAGAGCGATCAGGCCGGTAGCGATCCATAGCCAGCGCCGGCGGCGTCGCAATCGCGAGGGATCGACGCAGGCGCCGTCGATGCGACAGCGCGAGGCCGGGCCATAGAGCATCCAGAACGCCCAGCCCAGGCACACCAACGTGGCCGCGCTGAACCACGGACGCCACGCGTCCAGGGCAGTGAGATTGGCGATCCAGGCACCGCTGATACCCAACAGGACCAGCACCAGGGGCACGACGCAACACACGGACGCGCCAATGGCCGCGACGGCGGCGCCCAAGAGGGCGGGCAGGGAGGACTGTGGGGGAGGTTGGACCATACCCGCATGGTAATCTCCGTACCTAAGTACGGAGTCAAGCTGATGGCCACCCACGTAATGACAATCAGCCGGCTGGCCGCGGCCGCTGGTGTGCATGTCGAAACGGTCCGTTACTACCAGCGGCGAGGCCTGCTGCCGGAGCCTGAGCGCCCAATGGGCAGCGTCCGCCGGTACGGGCCCAACGAAGTCGGCCGACTTCAGTTCATTCGCAGAGCACAGGCGATGGGATTCAGTCTCGACGAGATAGCGGGGCTGTTGGAGGTCAAAGGCCAACGCGCTTGCGAGCAGACTCGGCGGCTGACCGAACAGAAATTGGCCGAGGTACGGCGGCGTCTGGATGAGCTACGACAATTGGAAGTCGACCTTGAGCATTTGGTGGAGGAGTGTCGCCACGTGGTGACAGGCGCACCGTGCCCGACGCTCGATCTTCTGGCGCAACCGGCCGAGAAGAAAAATATCGGCTAAGTCATTACGACGAAAGAATTATTTGAGTTCTGTGGGGCATTTTTACGCGTATCTCGGCTGAACCCCACATCCCGCGTGGTTGCCTGGCGGCGTATTACCCGGAAACCAATCCCCTCGTGCCGCTATCGAGTTT
>JAEXRB010000221.1 GCA_023438325.1 Pseudomonadota bacterium
CCGTTGACCTGGCTGGGCGCCGTCACCGGCCTGGCCGGCGTGCTGGGCCGACCGCCCGCTCTTTCCACCCTGTTCGGCTACGTGCTCGCTCCGCTCGCGTGGATCATCGGCGTGCCGTGGCAGGACGCCCCCACCGTTGGTGGCCTGATCGGGCAGAAAGTGGTGATCAACGAGTTCGTGGCCTATCTGAATCTGGCCGAGATCGTGAACTGCAAGACCGACACGATGCTGACCAATCAGGCCGTGCTGGTAGCCACCTACGCACTCTGCGGCTTCGCCAATTTCAGCTCCATCGCGATCCAGATCGGCGGCATCGGCGGCCTGGCCCCGAGCCGGCGCCAGGATCTGGCCCGCTTCGGCCTGCGTGCGGTGCTGGGCGGTTCAATTGCCACCTTCATGACGGCCACCATCGCAGGTGTCATCTACGTCCTGCAGGTGTCCTCGGAAACCGCCTCGGCGCTGGCTTGCGCCGCCAATTGATCGCACCTGCACTCCGCCTTGCATGAAACGCCGCGTCGCCATCGTCGGTTCGTACAACCAGGATTTCATCTGGCGTACCGAACATTTCCCGGTGCCGGGCGAAACCCGGCTCGGGCGCTTTTCCACCGGCCCCGGCGGCAAGGGTTTCAATCAGGCCGTGGCGGCGGCACGGCAGGGCGCGCAGGTGACATTCATCGGCGCGCTCGGTCGCGATGCCGTGGGCGAAGGCGCGGCGGCATTGGCGAAAACGGAGAACATCGACGCACGCTGGCAATGGTGCGACGACGCAGCCAGCGGCACGGCCGCCATCGTGCTCGATGCCAGCGGCCAGAACCTCATCATCGTCGGTTCCGGCGCCAACCTGGCCTTGTCGGCTGCCCATGTGGACGCCCATGCCGACACCATCGTCGCTGCCGCCGTGACCTTGGTGCAGCACGAAGTCACCCCCGCCGCAACGCTCCGCGCCCTGGAACTGGCGCAGAGCGCAGGTGCTGCCACGTTGCTCAATCCCGCACCGCCCCTCGCCGACGAAAATGGCGCACTGCTGCCGCTGACCGACCTCATCACCCCCAACGAAACCGAGTTCGCCCATCTGCTGGCATGTCACGCCGAGCTGGACGTGGACGCGGCCGCACTCGCCAACATGTCCGAGGCCGAGCTGCACGTGTTGGCGCGCCGCCTGCCGGTGCAGACGCTGGTGCTCACGCTGGGCAGCGCCGGCGTGTTTGTCTCGCATGGTGAAAACCCACACTGGCGCGACATCGCCACGCATTACCGCTGGCCTGCCGAAGCGGTGCAGGTGCGTGACACCACCGGCGCCGGCGATGCCTTCAGCGGCAGCCTTGCCGCTGCACTCGCAGAACTCGGCGAGGCACCATTTTCCAGCGCCATCGTCCACGCCAATCGCGTCGCCGGCCTCGCCACCGAGTCCCACGGCGCCGCTTCGGCCATGCCCACGCGCGAAGCGGTCAAGGCGCGATTCGGCTGAGTCTGCGCCCGCGCCGTTAGAATTGGCCGATGCACATCGGCCCCTACACATTCGATACCCCGCTGGTGCTGGCGCCGATGGCCGGCGTCACCGACAAGCCATTCCGCTTGCTCTGCAAGCGCATGGGCGCGCATCTGGCGGTGTCGGAGATGACCACTTCCGACCCCCGCCTGTGGAACACGCGCAAGAGCCGCTGGCGCATGGATCATGCCGGCGAGCCGGAGCCGGTGAGTGTGCAGATCGCCGGGGCGGACCCTGTGGCGCTGGCCGAAGCGGCGCGCTTCAACGTCGATCACGGCGCGCAGATCATCGACATCAACATGGGGTGTCCGGCCAAAAAGGTCTGCAATGTCTGGGCCGGCTCGGCGCTGATGCAGGACGAGGCGCTGGTCGGACGCATTCTGGATGCCGTGGTGAAAGCCGTCGCTGTGCCAGTGACGCTGAAAATCCGCACCGGCTGGAACCGCGAAAACCGCAACGGCCCGGCCATCGCACGCATCGCGCAGGCCGCCGGCATCGCCGCGCTGGCCGTACATGGCCGCACCCGCGCCGATCAGTATCAAGGTGAAGCCGAGTACGACACCATCGCGCAGATCAAGAGCGAGCTTTCGATTCCGGTGCTGGCCAATGGCGATATCGATTCCGCCTCGAAAGCGGCTTTCGTGCTCCAGAAAACCGGCGTTGACGGCCTTTTGATCGGTCGACCGGCGCAGGGCAGGCCATGGATATTCCGCGAGATCGCGCACTTCCTGAAAACCGGCGAACACCTGCCGCCACCGTCACCGTGCGAAGTGCGCAACACGCTGCTCGGCCATCTGGATGCGCTCTACGCCTTCTACGGCGAGGAACACGGCGTGCGCATCGCACGCAAGCATCTGGGCTGGTATGCCAAGGATCATCCGGAAGTGGCTGCATTCCGCGCCAGTGTCAACGCCGCTCAAACCGCGCCCGAGCAATACCGCATCACCTCCGAATGGTTCGATGCACGGCATGCGCACGGGCCGCGTGCCGCCTGAGCAGCGTCATATCCGGTATTTCCGCTGCGGTCGCAGCGACATCACGATGCCGAAGCTGGCCAGCAAGGTGACCGCTGACGTGCCGCCGTAACTGATCAACGGCATCGGCACCCCGATCACGGGCAACATGCCGGAAATCATGGCGCCGTTGACCAGCACATAGACGAACAAGGTCAGCGCCAATGCGCTGCCGAGAATGCGACCGAAGGTATCGCG
>JAEXRB010000245.1 GCA_023438325.1 Pseudomonadota bacterium
TCGGTGGAGCCGCCGCCGATGTCGATGACCAGACGGCGCGCATCGGTCGGCGGCATGCCGTGTGCCACGCCAAGGTAGATGAGGCGCGCCTCCTCGCGGCCGGAGACCACTTCGATGCCATGCCCCAACGCGGTTTCCGCCGGGATGAGGAAGGCAGCCGGATTGCGCAGTTGGCGCACGGTATTGGTGGCCAGGGCGCGTACCCGGTGGGGAGGAAGACTGTGGATGCGCTCGCCGAAACGTGCCAGACACACCAGGGCGCGTTCGCGCGCTGCGGCGTCCAGGTCGCCATTGCCGCGCAGGCCCGAAGCGATGCGCACGGTTTCGCGCAGTCGGTCGACGATGCGCAATTGCCCCAGCACATTGCGTGCAACGACCATGTGGAAGCTGTTGGAGCCGATGTCGATGGCGGCCATCAGTTCGCCGTCACGCAATGCGGTATCGGTCATCGGCATAGCTGTGCCACCAGTGTACTCTGGGCCGAGTGCGGCATTTCGTCTTCGCCAGGGGTGAGGCGGGTATAGCTGCCGTCATTGTTGAGCTGCCAGGCTTGGGTGTTGTCGGCCAGGTAGTTCGCCAGTTCTTCCTCGTAGACGCGCTGTGCGAGCGTGGGGTCCAGGATCGGGAAGCAGGTTTCGATGCGGCGCAGCAGGTTGCGTTCCAGCCAGTCGGCGCTGGAGCAGTAGATCTCTGGCTGCCCATCATTGCCGAACCAGTAAACCCGGCTGTGCTCAAGGAAGCGGCCGACCACCGAGCGCACCCGGATATTGTGCGAAACGCCATCGATGCCGGGGCGCAGCGAGCAGGCGCCGCGCACGATGAGGTCGATGGATGCGCCGGCTTGCGAGGCGTCGTACAAGGCGCGCATCACTTGCGGTTCGTTCAGCGCGTTCATCTTGGCGATGATGCGTGCGGGTTTGCCGGCGCGCGCGAGCGCGGCTTCGCGCCCGATCTTTTCCAGCACCGCGGCATGCAGCGTGAACGGTGATTGCAGCAGCCAGTTGAGCTTGAACGAGGGCGCCAGGCCGGAAAGCTGCTGGAACATGCGGTGCACGTCTTCGCCCACCTCCGGGTTGGCCGTCATCAGCCCGATGTCGGTGTAAGCCCGGGCGGTGCCGGTGTGGTAGTTGCCCGTGCCCATGTGCACGTAGCGTTGCAGGCGGCGGCCCTCGCGCCGCACGATCAGCAGCATCTTGGCGTGGGTCTTGTAACCCACCACGCCGTAGACCACCTGCACCCCGGCCTCTTGCAATCGGTCGGCCAGGCGCAGGTTGGCTTCCTCGTCGAAGCGTGCGCGCAGTTCGATCACCACGGTCACGTCCTTGCCGTTGCGCGCCGCTTCCACCAGATGTTCGACCAGGATCGAATCCTTGCCGGCGCGGTACAGCGTCTGCTTAATCGCCAGCACATCCGGGTCGCGGCTGGCGCTCTTGATGAGCGCGACGACGGCGTTGAACGAATCGAACGGGTGATGCAGCAGCACATCGCCATCGCGGATGGTTTCAAACAGCTGCTCTTCGTCCACGTCCGGGTGCTTGCGCGGTTTGAACGGCGGGAACTTGAGGTCGGGGCGATCCACCAGGTCGTAGATCGCGGTGACGCGATTGAGGTTGACCGGGCCGTTGATGCGATAGGCCGCGTTGGGCGGCAGTTCGAAGTTGTCCAGCAGCGATTTGACGATGGGCTTGGGGCAACTGTCGGCGATTTCCAGACGCATCGCGCGTGCGAAACCGCGACCGCGCAATTCGTCCTGCACGGCGTGGGCGATGTTTTCAACTTCGTCCTCGTCCACGAACAATTCGGAGTTGCGCGTCACGCGGAACTGGTAGGCGCCCTTGACGTGCATGCCTGGAAACAGCTCATCCACGAAGCAGGACAGTACCGCCGAAAGCAGCACGAAGCCGTATGCACCGCCTGCCACTTCCGGCGGCAATTGGATGATGCGCGGCAGTGAGCGCGGTGCACGCACGATGGCCATCTTGCCGGCACGGCCGAACGCATCCTTGCCCTGCAAAACCACTACCACGTTGAGGCTTTTGTTGAGAATGCGCGGAAACGGATGCGCCGGATCCAGCCCAAGCGGGGAGAGCACCGGCAGGATGTTGTTGACGAAATACTGCTTGAGCCAGCGTTTCTGGCGTGCGTTCCAGGTTTCCGGCGAAAGGATGCGGATGCCGGCGTCGGCCATTGCCGGGCGCAGCACTTCGCGCCAGTATCGGTATTGCGCTTCCACCAGGATGCCGGAGCGCTCGTGGATCAGATTCAGCAGCGTGGCCGGCGGAATGGCGTCAGGTGGCAGCGGCGTGCCGAACTCCAGCATGTGATGCACGCCGGCCACGCGGATTTCGAAGAATTCGTCGAGGTTGGTGCAGGAAATGCACAGGTAGCGCAAACGTTCGAGCAGGGGCACGCGCTCGTCCATCGCCTGTGCCAGTACGCGGAAATTGAATTCCAGTTGCGACAGTTCGCGGTTCAAGTACAGCGCGGGATCATGCAACTCCGTCTGCGCGGCGTCGTTGTTCATGCGTGGATTCTTGGGAGTGCGTGAGCGTGCCATGCGGCAAGGATATCAATCGGCTTGATGGGTGGGGATGCGTGGAATCAGGCGGGAGGCATCGAACTGGCAGGAAAACCGGCTGCCGCGACCGACTTCACTGTCGATCGTCAGCCGTGCGCCATGAAGATGCAGCACGTGCTTGACGATGGAAAGCCCGAGCCCTGTGCCACCGCGCTCACGCGAGCGGCTGGCCGAAACACGATAGAAGCGCTCGGCCAGGCGTGGCAGGTGCGAGGCGGGAATGCCGTGGCCGGTATCGGCGACGGAAAAGCGGGCGCCATCGGCGTGGGGCTCCAGACGAATGGTGATGCTGCCGCCTCCCGGGGTATAGCGCACGGCGTTGGAAACGAGGTTGGAAAAAGCGCTGCGCAGGTCTGCCGGAGAACCGGTGAGATCCATGCCCAGGCTGTCTTCGCAGACGATGTGGTGCTGGTCACGGCTCAAGGCGCGGGCTTCGCGTTCGAGCGATTGCAGCATCGGGGCCATCGCGACGCGTTCTTCTTCCAGTTGCTGCTGGGCTTCCAACCGCGAAATGGTCAGAAGATCTTCGACGATGCGGGTCATGCGCTGCGATTGATTGCGCATTTCCGGCAGGATCGAGGCCAGCTCGGGGGAGTCGTCGGGCGAGAGCAGGTCGAGATAGCCGTGGATCAC
>JAEXRB010000275.1 GCA_023438325.1 Pseudomonadota bacterium
GCGCAGCGGTTGTTCCAATGGCGCATGGAGGATGGTCGAAACGATGGCAAGCCGATCCATCTGGGGCCGGATCTCCCGGACGTGATCCCGCGTTTCGCCGGCCTGGGCGCGAGCAATGAGATGTTCGTGATTTTTCTGGACGACACCTCGATGGAGGCGCGTCGCGCCGAAGAACTGCCCCTGGCCAATCTGGGGCGGCTTTCGGCCAGCATTGCGCACGAAATCCGCAACCCATTGGCCGCGATCAGTTATTCGGCCCAGTTGCTGGAAGAATCCCCGGATCTTCCGGAGGCCGACAGGCGGCTGGTGGAAATCGTGCTCAACCATTGCCAGCGCATGAACGGCATCATCGAGAACGTGCTCAATCTTTCCCGGCGCGAGCGCTCCCGGCCCGAGTCCATCGACGTGGCACAGTGGGTGCTGCGCTTCGCCGATGACTACAAAGCCAACCACTACATCGAATCCACCGAACTGCGTGCCGCATCACAGGGCAAGCATCTGAATGCGATGGTCGATCCGCAGCAGCTCGATCAGGTCGTCAGTTGTCTGGTGCAGAATGCGATCAACCACGGGCACCTTCCGGGCGAACCGGCGCGCATCACCATCGCGGCGCGGCGCTTGAACGAGAGCGGGCCGACGGTGATCGAAGTGCTCGACCGAGGCCCGGGCATCCCGGCCAAGGTGGCTGCGACGATCTTCGAACCGTTTGTCACCACGCATGAGCACGGCACCGGGCTGGGCCTCTACATCGCGCGCCAGTTGTGCGAAGCCAATCAGGCCCGGTTGGAGTATGTGCAGATGGCGGGCGGAAGCTGCTTCCGCATCACCTTGGCGCATGCGCAGCGTCTGGAGAACCTGCCGGGCGTGCGGCAGTCGGGCATTGCGCGCTGAGGTCGGGTGCGGGGTTTCAACGCGGCAGGCGCGCCTTTTCCACCACCGAATACTCGCCCTCGATCACGTCCGGATCGGCTGGGCGTGCGTGGCCCGGGCGTTCGCCCCGCAAGGTGAAATACAGTCGGCGCAACGCGAACACGGCCAGTACGACAGATGCCGCCACCAACCCGAAAACGGTGAAGAAACCCAGCAATACCAGCCCGGCCAAGCCCAGCGCGAGACGCGCAAGCGGGTGGCGGGGCGGTTGCAGGGAAAACATGAAGGGGCGCATGGCCGGTTCCTTTTGCATGGCAGAATCCGAGTATCGGGGTCGTGCGCGACCATCACAAGTGACCTTTATCCCATCATGAGCTTCATGTTTCTTTCAGCCTTGGACGCGGTGCCCGATGGCGGCGCAGCAGGTTTCGATATCGATGTCGCTGGTGATGCAGTCGCGCTGGTGGTGTTGCGCACGGGCGGACAGGCGCGTGTTTTCCACAATGTGTGTCCGCATGCCGGACGACGCCTGGAGATCGCGCCCGGGCGTTTCATCGTGGATGCCGGCATGTTGCTTTGCGCCGCGCACGGCGCCTGTTTCACCATTCCGGCGGGCGATTGCGTGGCCGGGCCGTGCCGGGGCCAGAGCCTGCGCGAAGTGCCCGCCGAAGTACGTAATGGCGAAATCTGGATGGATTCCTGCCTTTCGTAGCGAAAAACGGCCCCGAATGCCGGCAGGTGGCGGGCTATACTGCGAAAGTTTCCATCTTGCACCGCACCATGACTGCCGAACTTGCCACGATCATCGACCTCATCCGCTACGGCGCGAGCCGCTTCGGCGAAGCTGAACTGAGCTTCGGTCACAGCTACGACAACGCTTTGGACGAGGCGACCCAGCTCACCTTGCACGCGCTGCATTTGCCGCATGATCTGTCGCCGGTGTACGGCCAGTCGCGCATTACCGCGGCGGAGAAGGCGAAGGTGCTGGCGCTGTTCCAGCGCCGTATCGACGAGCGCATTCCTGCCTGCTACCTCACCGGCGAAGCGTGGTTTGCCGGATTGTGCTTCCTGAGTGATCCGCGTGCGCTGGTGCCGCGTTCGCCGATTGCCGAGCTGATCGAGGCCGGCTATCAGCCTTGGCTGGGCGAGCGGCCGGTATCGCGCGCACTTGATCTGTGTACCGGTTCGGGCTGCATCGCGATTGCAACCGCGGTGCATCAGCCTGATTGGCAGGTGGATGCAGTGGATTTGAGCGCCGATGCGTTGGCGTTGGCGCAGAGCAACGTCGAGCGCTTCGAAGTCGGTGGCCGGGTGCGGCTGATCCAGTCGGACCTGTTCACCGCACTGGCCGGTGAGCGTTACGACCTGATCATCACCAACCCGCCTTACGTCACCCACGCCGAAACCGATGCGCTGCCGCCCGAATATGCCTTCGAGCCGGAAATGGGCCTGCGCGCCGGCGACGATGGCCTGGATCTGGCGCTGCGCATCCTGCGCGATTCACCCGACCATCTCACCGATGATGGCGTGTTGATCTGCGAAGTGGGCGAGAGCGAGCGGGCGCTGGTGGAATTGCTGCCGCAGGTGCCGTTTTCGTGGGTGGAGTTCCGCGTCGGGCAAATGGGGGTGTTCGTGATCGATCGCTACGATCTGGTTCGCCACCGCGACGCCATCGCCGCGCTCGCGGCCGCGCGCGGCTGAGGGCAGGGCATGGCCGGCAATACCTTCGGCACGCTGTTCGCCGTCACCACCTTCGGCGAATCCCATGGCCCGGCCATCGGCTGCGTGATCGATGGCTGCCCGCCGGGATTGGCATTGGCGGCAGAAGATTTCCGTGCCGATCTGGAGCGCCGCGCCACCGGTCGCTCGCGCCACACCTCGCAGCGGCGCGAGGCCGATGAGGTCGAAATCCTCTCGGGCGTGTATGAAGGCCGCACCACCGGCACGCCGATCGGCTTGCTGATCCGCAATACCGATCAGCGCAGCAAGGATTACGGCAACATCGCCCAACAGTTCCGCCCGGCGCATGCCGATTACACCTATTGGCAGAAGTACGGCATCCGCGATCCGCGTGGCGGCGGGCGCAGTTCGGCGCGCGAAACCACGATGCGCGTGGCGGCCGGTGTGGTAGCGAAGAAATGGCTGGCGCAGCGCGGCATCGTGGTGCGCGGGTTTTTGTCACAGCTCGGCGACATCGTGCCGCATGGCTTTGACTGGGATGTGGTGGAAGCCAATCCGTTTTTCTGGCCCGATGCGGCGCAGGTTCCCGAACTTGAGGCCTACATGGATGCGTTGCGGAAATCCGGCGATTCGGTCGGTGCGCGCGTGGATGTGGTGGCCGAAGGCGTGCCGCCCGGTTTGGGCGAGCCGATCTACGGCAAGCTCGATGCCGAACTGGCCAGTGCGCTGATGAGCATCAATGCGGTCAAAGGTGTGGAAATCGGCGATGGTTTTGCCTCGGTGGCGCAGCGCGGCACCCGTCATCGCGATGAAATCACCGAAGAAGGCTTCACCTCCAATCACGCCGGCGGCATCCTCGGCGGCATTTCCAGTGGCCAGCCGCTGCGCTGCTCCATCGCGCTCAAGCCCACCTCCAGCCTGCGCCTGCCGGGCCGTAGCGTGGATGTGGAGGGTCATGCCGTCGAAGTGATCACGACTGGCCGGCACGATCCCTGCGTGGGCATCCGCGCCACACCGATCGCCGAGGCGATGGTGGCGCTGGTGCTGGTCGATCAGGTGCTGCGCCATCGAGCCCAATGCGGCGATGTCGGAGAGGTTTCTCCCCGTATCCCGGGTGGTCGCTTCGCGTTTTGACTCCTCTTTCACCCATCCAAGGTCATTTCCCATGAGCCAGTCCGATAGGAAATACACCGTTGCCGTTGTCGGCGCCACTGGTGCGGTCGGCGAAACCATGCTCGCCATCCTCGAAGAGCGGAATTTCCCGGTCGGGAAAATCATCGCGCTGGCGTCCGAGCGTTCGGCTGGCAGCACGGTGACTTTCCGCAACCGCGAAGTGGTGGTGCAGGATCTGGCGACGTTCGATCCGGCCGGCGTGGATTTCGCGCTGTTCTCCGCCGGCGGGAGCATATCGAAGGAATTTGCCGCCAAATTCGTCGAAAAGGGCGCGATCGTCATCGACAACAGTTCCGCCTTTCGCTACGACGATGACGTGCCGCTGGTGGTGTCCGAGGTCAATCCGGAAGCGGCACGAAACCCGCCGCGCGGCATCATCGCCAACCCCAATTGTTCGACCATGCAGATGCTGGTGGCGCTCGCGCCGATCCATCGTGCCGTGGGCATCGAGCGCATCAATGTGGCGACCTATCAATCCGTCTCGGGCGGTGGGCGCTCGGCATTGGAGGAGCTGGGGCGGCAGACGGCGGCCATCCTCAACTTCGCCGACCCCTCTCCGTCGCGTTTCCCGGTGCAGATCGCCTTCAACCTGATTCCGCAGATCGATGATTTTCTCGACAACGGCTACACCAAGGAAGAAATGAAGCTGGTCTGGGAAACCCGCAAGATTCTTGGCGACGATCGCATCCAGGTGAATCCCACGGCGGTGCGAGTGCCGGTGTTTTACGGCCACTCCGAAGCCGTGCACATCGAGACCCGCGAGCCGATCACGGCGGATGCTGCCAGGGCATTGCTGGAGAGCGCGCCGGGCGTGGTGGTGGTGGATGAGCGAGTCGCAGGCGGCTGGCCGACACCGGTCACGCATGCATCGGGCACGGATGCCGTCTACGTGGGTCGCATTCGACAGGACATCTCGCACCCGCGCGGCCTCAACTTGTGGGTGGTAGCCAACAACATTCGCAAAGGCGCGGCATTGAATGCTGTACAGATTGCTGAACTATTGGTAAAAACTGCGGCCTAGTCTAAAGTTAGCACCGCGTTATCAAGTCGTTTCTAGGATTCAGGGGGAAGCGACGGGCGCGTAACGATATGCACGACTCTCTAGGGGAAGCCTCCAGATGAATATGCGACTCCGACTCCCGATGGCGCTGGCATTGGCATTGGGAACCTCCCACGCCTATGCCCTCGGCCTGGGGCAGATCGAGGTGAAATCCACCCTGAATCAACCGCTTGTGGCCGAGATTCCGGTAATCGCCGGTAGCCCCGGCGAGACCGACAGGCTCGCGGTTCGGCTGGCCTCGCCGGATGCCTTTGCCCGCGTCGGGCTGGATCGTCCGGCCTTGCAGGCGGCGAACCTGAATTTCGAAGTACAAACCGATGCTCGCGGACGCAAGGTGATTCGCGTCACCACGCCGAACATGGTGTCCGACCCGTTCCTCAGCTTCCTGCTGGAAGTGGATTGGGGCAATGGGCGGATGTTGCGCGAGTACACCGTACTGCTTGATCCGCCTTCGATGGCGCCGGTCAGCGCCAGTGCGCCGGTCGTGGCCACGGCAGCGCCGGAGCCGGTTGCCGCGCGCACGGAACCGCTTCTGGAAAGCCCGCCGCCGATGCCCGCGCCGGCCCCGGAACCTGCGCCCGTCGCTGTCGCACCGGCACCAGCGCCGGTCGAACCGACTTATGTGCCGCCGGCACAGGACAGCTATCCCGCCTACGGCGCCGATACCTATGGCGTGAATGGCGGTGACACGCTGTGGTCCATCGCCCAGCGCACCCGGCCGGATGATTCGGTCACGATCAACCAGATGATGTTGGCCTTGTTGCGTGCCAACCCCGACGCCTTCATCGACAACAACATCAATCGCCTCAAAAAGGGCGCGGTGTTGCGTATTCCCGGTCGTGACGAGGCCGGCGTGCTGGCCGCTGCGGAAGCCTCTGCGCAAGTGCGCGAGCAGATGCAGAGCTGGTCCGGAGCGACGGCCACCATCGCGCAACCTGCCGATGCCAGTGGCAATGCGCCGGCCGTCACGCGGCCTGCAAGCAGAAACACGGCCGATTCGCGCCTGGAACTCACGCCGCCGCGTGGCGCGGGCGATGCCAGCGCCAGCCAGTCCGGTGCAGCGTCCGATGGCACCGGGCGCGAATTGCGTGCCGAACTGGCGCGTTCGCGCGAGGAAGCCAGCGCCCTGTCGCAGGAGAACGTCGAGCTGAAATCGCGCATCGGCGAACTGGAGACGCTGCAAGGCGAGAGCCGCCGTCTGCTCGAGCTCAAGGACAGCGAACTGGCGGCTGCGCAGCGTCGCTTGGCCGATGTCGAAGCCGCCGCAGGAAGCTCCGAGGCGCTGACCACGGCGGTGGACGCAGCGCCTGCGCCATCGACTGAAGTGCCGGCCGATGCCGTCTCCGAGCCCGTTGCCTTGACCGAGCCTGCGCCGGCTCCCGTCGTCACGCCCGAGCCGGCTCCGGCACCAGCTGCCGCCACGCCCGCGCCTGCGCAGTCGCCCGGTCTGGGTTTCAACCCATGGATCGTCGGCGGCGGTGCCGCCGTGCTGCTTGGTCTGATCGGTCTGCTGCTGGCGCGTCGCAAGAAGAAGCCTGCGGTCACGGCGGAGCCTGCCGCGGCTGCGGCGCCTGCGGTGGTCGCGGGTGCTTTTGGCGATGCCGATCAGGAAGAGGGCGAGCTGATCGAGGCGCTCGCGCAGTATCCCAACGACCTGCAACTGCATCTGGATCTCCTGCACCACTACTTCGCCCGCAACGATGCCGTCGGTTTCGAGACAGCGGCCGAGGGCATGTACGCTCAGGTCTACGACGCGCAGGATCCGGCCTGGCAGGAAGCGTTGTCACTCGGACGCCAGATCGCACCGGATCATCCGCTGTTCGCCAGCACCGTGACATCTCAGGAAGAAGAGGCTCCGGCATGGAGCGAGGCAAGTTTCCAATCCGATGATGCGGCCGAGGCCGTGCCGCCGGCACAGGAGCGCCAGATCGACTGGTTCGGCTCGACGCCATCCGCGCCCGAGCCGCAACATCAGGCGGCGCCGGAAGTCCAGGAGGTGGATGTGTCCGAGGAATTTGCGGATGCGTTCGATGACGCGCCCTCCAGCTTCGATACGTCGTTTGATGATGCACCTGCCGTGGCCGGTGGCATTGATGTCGATGCCGCCGCCACCAAGCTGGAACTGGCCCGCGCTTATCTGGACATGGGAGACGCCGAAGGCGCTCGCGGCATGCTGGAGGAAGTGCTGACCGAAGGTGACGCCACCCAGCGCAACGAGGCTCGCCTGTTGCTCGACGGCATCGCTTGATCTTTCATTGCTGGTAACGAGAGGCCGGACGCGCGAAGCTTCCGGCCTTTCTTTTTTTGGACAACGCATGCGTTACGCCCTGGGCATCGAGTACGACGGCACCGACTTTCGCGGCTGGCAGCGCCTGGGTGATGGCAGTGCCAGCCTCCAGGGCGCGTTGGAAGCTGCACTCTCGTTCGTGGCTGGACACCCGGTGGAAGTCGTCTGCGCCGGGCGTACCGACAGCGGTGTGCACGGCCAGTGCCAAGTGGTGCATTTCGACAGCACTGCCACGCGCAGTGAATACGCCTGGCTGATGGGAACCAATACGCGCTTGCCGCGCAGCATGGCGGTGCGCTGGGTGACGCCGGTGTCCGATACGTTCCATGCCCGTTTCGGCGCACGCGCACGGCGTTACCGCTATCGCATCCTCAATCGTCGCGTGCGGCCGGCGCTGGATGCGCGCTTCGTTACATGGGAGCGTCTGCCGCTGGATGCCGATGCCATGCACCAGGCCGCGCAGGCGTTGCTGGGCGAGCACGATTTTTCCGCGTTCCGCTCATCCCAGTGCCAGGCTGCGCATGCGCGCCGCGACATGCAACGCCTCGACGTGTTCCGGCACGGCGAGGAAATCCACGTTGAAGTCCGGGCCAATGCCTTCCTGCATCACATGGTGCGCAACCTCGTCGGCAGCCTGCTGCCCGTCGGGCGCGGCGAGCAACCGGTGGCGTGGATGAAACAGGTGCTCGATGGTCGCGATCGCAGCCTCGCCGGGCCGACTGCTCCGGCACAGGGACTGTTGTTCATCGGGCCGCTGTACGCGGCGCTATGCCAGCTTCCGCAGGAAGTCACGCTGTGAGCAATTTGGTTCGCATCAAGTTCTGCGGCCTGACGCGCGAAGCGGATGTGGATGCCGCCGTGGCGCTGGGCGTGGACATGATCGGCCTGGTGTTCGTGGCGCGCAGCCCGCGCAGTATCACGCTATCCACCGCTGCGGCATTGCGTGCGCGAATTCCTTCGGACATCGCCGTAGTGGCATTGCTGATGGACGCGGCGGAATCGGATGTGGAAAGCGTCGTCGCAGCCGTACGCCCGGACATCATCCAGTTCCATGGCAGCGAAAGCGATGCCTTCTGTGCACGTTTCGGCGTTCCTTTCTTCAAGGCCATCGCGATGGGGCAGGGCGCGCCCGCCGATGTCGTCGCTCGAGTGGCCGCATGGCCTTCCGCGCAGGCGGTGTTGTTCGATGGCCACGGTGCAGGCGAGATCGGCGGTAGCGGTCAGCGTTTTGACTGGCATGGCCTGCCGGCGCATCTGGATAAACCCTTCCTGCTGGCCGGCGGCTTGCACGCCGGCAATGTCGCGGAGGCCATCGCCATCGCCCGTCCGTGGGGCGTGGATGTATCCAGCGGCATCGAAACCGCGCCTGGCATCAAGGATGCGGAAAAAATGCAGGCATTCGTCGAAGCCGCGCGCCACATTGACACGTGATGCTGCCCATTCGCTGGTCACTCGAATCCATTGCTGAAAATCAACGGTGGCAGGATTTGTGACTCCAGCGCGCCCCGGTCAATGTAGGTGAACGCCACTCGCGGCCGGCCGTATACATCCATCAGCGACTGCCCGCCTGGTGGATTGCCGAGGCCGGCATTGAAGGTGGGTGAGCCAGGCAATGGCTCGAAGGTCGACGGATCGATTTGTGGGTCGTCGATTTCGTTGCCTGTGTCCAGGTCGATGGTGAGCTGCGATTCGGCGACCGGCGCCGGCATGTGATTGAACACTCGCCGAACCACAGGCGGTGACGCCTGACTGTTTCCCCAGCCGAGATTCACTTGCCCGAGAATGACGTTGTTGAACAAGTCGAAGCGATTGTTTCCCCGCATCCGCAAAGCCTGCTGACCCGCTGCAAGAATCGTCGTGTTGGTGACGATGAAGCTGGGGTCGGTGTTCACGGATCCGGATGAATCGAACATCACGTGGGACAGCGCCGGGTGGCCTCCATTGTCGTAGAGCAGGGCATTGCGCAGGTGGATGCTGGCAAAGGAAGAGTTCAGCGACATGGCTGCGCCATACCAAGGGTCGGATCTGTGCGCACGATGGCCATGCAGGATCACGTCGCTTACTTCGATCAGGCCGGTGTAGTTGCTGATCCTGAGGCCAACTGCCCAGTCTGATGCGTTGCCGTTTCGCAATGTCAGGTTGGACACCGAAATCGACCGTGCATTGGCGCCGCCACTCGAACTGTTGCGGTCGATTCGCAGCACGGCCGACAGCCGTTGAGCATCCAGAATGGTGGTGCGCGCAGCGGATCGGCGGAATGCAC
>JAEXRB010000296.1 GCA_023438325.1 Pseudomonadota bacterium
GGGTACGGTCGCTGCGTATTGTAGTGCTTTTTGGATGAGCGAACCGTGAGAGCCGGACACGCTCCTGCCGCCCGATACGAGCGGGAACGCGCGATCCTCGCCTTGCGATGTTCGGAACCGCGGCATCGCCGCCCCCGGCAAAAGCCCGGTATGCGGACATTTGCCGGCACGGCAGGGAATCAGACGTACTGGCTGCCGGGAAGGTCGATCCAGGCACGCAGCACATCCAGATCCGCCGGCCCGATGTCGATGAAGCGGAAGCCGACCCAATGCTGGCCGGGCATGCTGGCCGGCTCGGACCAGAGCTGGTGCGCACCCAGACTCACATCGCGCCGGCCACCGTTGGCTTCGGTGAGGCTGAAGCGCATCTGGTACAGGGCATCATCGCCCAGCGCCTGATTGGCCAGCAGCATCATGCCGGTTTCGGAAATGTTGCCGATGACGCCGACGGGCGTGTCGATCATGGTGTCCACCACATCGATGCGTTCGGCCACCTGTTTGCGCTTGGCGCGCCGGTATTCCTCGCTCATGACACGTCCTCAGGTGGCCGGAACGGCCTTGGTGTCCGCGCTGCCGGTGAACGAGCGCAGCGTGGCGACGATGGCTTTCCAGGCACGGTCGACGATGGAGCCATGATCCGGTTCCACCAATCGCACGTTGCCACGGCTCATTTCACGCGCCAGCCAGACGAGCGTGTAATCACCGGCACGCTGGCCGCGATGATTCACGAACAGGCAGTGATCGGTGACGGTGCTGAACCAGGACATGCGGCGACGGACGCGATCGCCCTGTTGATTGATGGTGAAATCAAACCAGGTGCCGAAGGGAAGACGCTTGAGGCGGTCATGCCAGGCCTGTTCCTCGGGTGAGAGCGCGCTGGGCTTTTCCTTCTTTCTGGCTCCGTCGGCGCGTGCGCCCTGGACATCCTGACCCAGGCGCGCGCGGGTGCGCAGTTTCATGGTGAGTTCGGTACGCGAGGCCGGATCGGCCGCAGCCGCCGTTGCCGCAGCATCCACTTCGCTGCCACCGGCCACGACCGCCGAAAGCAGGCGGGAACAGATGTCACTGGCATCCTCGCCGGCATGACCCACTTGCGACAGCGCGGCTTCGATCCGGCTGCGCATTTGCGCCGCTTCAGCCGCATCGATGGCCTTGCCGCCACCGGGCGAGGCAGCTTCGACCAGGCGCCTGGCCACGTTCAGATGCTCAAGAAATGCCGGGGCCTCATCACCGCCGCGCAACAGATCCAGGGCCAGAACATCGGTCCAGACCTGCTCAAGCAAGGTGTGCAAGAAGCGCGGAGCCTGCTTGCCGGCCAGTGTCGCCTCGATCGCCTCCTCGGCCTTGAGACGGGCGATTTCCAGTTTTTCGCGGCCACGCGCAGCTTCCACATGGCGGCGCTCGGTGACTTCGGCCTTGCGCTGCTGGGTGGTCAGGTGACCGGTGAGATCGGTCATCAGGTGGCTGAACAACGCAGGATCGCTGGACTGCTCCTCGTTGACGCGGCGGACCAGCACGCCCATTTTCTGGATCAGATCGCGATCGATCTCGTCCTCGCTGCTCCAGCAGGCACTGGTTTCGGCCACCGCTTCGAGCAATTGCCGGGCCGGATGCGCGCGCTCGGTGAAGAACCCCTGATCCTGCAAGGCCACGCGCAACAGCGGCAACTGCAATTGCGCCAGCAGGCTGCCGCCGGGTGTGTGCGGGCGCACTTCCTGAGCGATGTGCTCGAACAACATGCCGACCAGATCGATCGTATCGCCCTGCTCGCCGGAGAGTTGTGGTGCAACCCCATCCGCAGCCTCCTGGCGCAACTGCTGGAGCAGTTCGCGGCGAATTTCCTGGAAGGGTGGCGCGCTGCCTTCGGCCAGTTGCGCGCTGTAACGCTGCTGGATGCGATCCAGACTGTTGTGCACTTGTTCGGGTGTGGCAGCACGGCCAGTGCTGCGCGCACCGCCTGCCTTGAGCTTGTCCAGCAAGCTGCGTCGACCTGCGAGCAGGCGGCGCAAGGTGTCGAACAATTCGGCATCTTGCCCACCCGCTTCGGCCTCGTTGCCCAGACGGCTCCATGGCAGGGCATCGTGACCAGCCAAACCGGGGGGCCGTGGCGTGGCGGTACCTGGTGAAGTCGCACCCGCGGCCGCAGTGCCAGGCGGGGAGGTCGCATCGCGCCCTGCCGGTGCGCCGGCCCGAGATGGCGCGGATCGGTGTGCCGCCCCGCCCTGATGGGGTGACGCGGCGTGCTGCGGCGCGCCCGTTTGCGGAGGCATGCCCGGCATCGGACGTGACGCAGGGGCGGCTGTCGAACCTTCATGCGTGAATGGCGCACCGTCGGCACGGGCCGGCATCCCCCTCATTTGGGGAGCAGCTTGCGGCGCATCGTTCTTTCCATCATTCCCGGCCGCAGGTTTTGCCGGACTACGTGAGGGCGAGGCCTGGCCTCGGCGCTGCGCGGCCATGCTGCGCGGCGGCACGTAGGTCAGGTGCGGCAGCACACCTTCGCCGATAAGGTAGGCGTTCAGCGCCTCGTAGAAGGGGCCGAGAAACTGCATCACACCACGATCGAACTGGCGATAGACCAAACCGCGCTGCTCGGCATCCAGGCCCAGCTCTTCGATGGTTTCGCGCAATATCTGGCAAAGCCGGTGCGGGCCAACGGGCAGGTGCTCGGCATCGAATGCCGGACGCCGCGCCACTACCCCCATGCGCTGCCCGAGCAGGAACAGCGGCAGGCTGTTGCGGATTTCGGTGCGGGCGCCGATTTCCTTCAGCGTGACGGTTTCGTCCATGGCCCCGGTGTCCACCAGCGACAGTTCGGAGAACTGTGGCCGCGAGGCATTTTCAACCTTGGGCGGCGGCGGATCGGCCAGCGTGGCAAGCGCGGTTTCCACCCGCGTCACAAACCCCGGGGCGACTTGATCGCGACGTTCGCGGATGCTGCGCTGGGCTTCCAGCAAGGCCCGCTGCGCCTCATTGCTGCGGGCCTGTTCGGCGTTGCGGAACAGTTGCTGCTCCAGCTCGTCGAGCATCTGTCCGAGGCTGCGGCGAAACTCGTCGGAAAAAAGATCGAACACGCCTTCGAGCAACGCCGTCTGACGTCGCGAGAAACCGCGTTCGGCGATCTTCACTTTTGCCGGTGTCGCACCGGCCCTGGAAAAATGCCCCGCCCCCTGCATCGCCTGTATCCCGGCCGTCGATGAATCGATGCTTCGATTCTATGACCCCGTTCACATTTCATCCACCACACATTCTCACCCCCGGCGCGGTGCCGAAAAAACAGCGTCAATGCCCGTCCCAACGCAGCGTCAACATGGCCGTGGCATCCGGGGTGTGATATCCGTCGACCAGGGTGTAATCGCGATCCAGCAGATTCTCCACGCGCGCCACCAG
>JAEXRB010000327.1 GCA_023438325.1 Pseudomonadota bacterium
GATGCCTTGGCGGCACAGATGAAATCGTTGTCAGACAGCCCGCCCACGTCGTGGGTGGAATAGCGCACCACGCAGCGGTCGTAGTGCACGGAAAGATCGGGATGGTGATCCTCGCGGTGCGCGATGAAGGCCAGCGCGTTCACGAAGGCGAGGGTGCGGTAGTAGTCGGCGAAGCGAAACGTGCGGGCAATGGCAGCGCCGTCTTCGATGAGGTCCCAGCCCGGCAGCCCGGCCAGTCGGGCGCGAATGGCATCGGCGGAAAGGCGGTGTTCGGCGCCGCGCAGGGGGCGGCAATGAAGCGAGGCGAGATCGGTCATGGGTGGCTCCTTTGAGCGGGTTGGAAGTATACGTTGCCGCGCCGTTGGGCTCCGATGGTGGCTGCGGCGATAGAATGGCCGTCTCGGGTTTTTTTGGTACCGTCATGATCGAGATCAGCACCAACGCGCAGAACCATTTCCGTCGCCTCATCGAGAGTCAGGGCGGTGATGCCATCGGCATCCGCTTGCGCGCAGTGGATGGCGGCACTCCGGCAGCCGATGCACGGCTGGAGTTCTGCGAGCCAGGAGATCTTGCCGGCGATGAGTGGGCCATCGAGTGCGAAGGTTTCACGCTCTATGTGGAAGCGGCCAGCGTGCGTTGGTTCGACAGCGCTGAAGTGGACTACCTGCCCAGTGCCACGGGCGGTCAACTCAACATCCGTGCACCGCGCATCAAGGGCGATCTGCCGGGCGAGGATGCTTCGCTGGTGGAGCGCGTGCGTTACTTGCTGGAGGCTGAAATCAACCCCGGCCTGGCCTCCCATGGTGGTCGCGTGAGCCTGGAGCAGATCACGGCCGAAGGCGTGGTGGTGCTGCGTTTCGGTGGTGGCTGCCACGGCTGCGGAATGGCCGATGTCACCTTGAAGCAAGGCATCGAAAAAACCCTGATGGCCAAGGTGCCGGGCGTGACGGCGGTGCGTGATGTCACCGACCACGCCAGTGGCGAAAATCCCTATTACGCGGCACGTTGAGGCGAGACGATGGACGAGTTCATGCAGGCGGCGATCGCCGAAGCGCAGGCCGGTTTTGATGAAGGCGGCATTCCCATCGGCTCGGTGATCGTGCATCAGGGCCGCATCATCGGGCGCGGACACAATCGACGTGTGCAGAAGGGAAGCCCGACCCTCCACGGTGAAATGGATGCTTTCGAAAATGCCGGGCGCCAGCCGGCCAGCGTGTATCGCGAATGCACGCTCTACACCACGCTGTCGCCATGCTCGATGTGTTCGGGCGCGATCCTCCTATACGGCATCCCACGCGTGGTGATCGGCGAGAACCGCAGTTTCCTGGGCGAAGAGGCGCTGCTGCGCAGCCGTGGCGTGGAGCTGACCGTGCTCGACGATCCCACCTGCATCGAACTCATGGCGCGCCTGATGCGGGAAAAGCCGCAGCTTTGGAACGAGGACATCGGCGAGTGAGCGAGCCGCTATCCGACGAAGTCGTGGTGGCTGCGACGCGGCGCTGGCTGGAGCGCGCCGTGATCGGCCTCAACCTGTGTCCGTTTGCGCGGGCCCCTTACCTGAAAAACCGCGTCCGCATCGTGGTCAGCCCGGCGCGTGATGAAGAAGCCCTGCTGCTGGATCTGTGCGAGGAGCTGCAACGCCTTGCGGTGACGGATGAAGACGACGTAGAAACTACGCTGCTGGTGCATCCGCATGTGCTCGACGATTTTCTGGCCTTCAACGATTTCCTCGACGTGGCCGATGCGGCATTGCAGGAAATGAAGCTGGAAGGCGAGTTGCAGATCGCCAGCTTCCATCCCGATTACGAGTTTGCCGATGCGCCGCTGGGCGATGTCGCCAATTTCACCAACCGCTCGCCGTTCCCGACCCTGCACCTGTTGCGCGAAAGTTCCATCGAACGTGCCGTGGAGGCGGTGGACGACACCGATGCGATCTACGAACGCAACATCGCGCGACTTCGCGAAATGGGCGTGGCGGGCTGGAATGCCCTCTGGCGCGAAAACTGAAGCAACCGGCGCCGCAAACTGAACCGATTTGCATGAGGTGCGCCCTGTATCCGGCCTGAGGTGGATTTTCCCGGCGATGGCGCTGGAAAGTCGGTACGCTGTCGCCGTGCTTGCTCACTTCTCTCCCAACCTTTTCGAGGAATCGGTCATGAGCGTCGACGCTTCCATCCCCAAGGCGCTGTATCAGGCCAATATCGATCTGGCCCTGCGCATTGCTGCGTTGTTGCAGGAAAACGGCAAGCAATGGTTCGACCTTTTCGCAGAAGAGGCCAGTACTCGGCTCGAAGAAGGTTTGTCGCAGGTGGCCGGCTTCGGGCAAGGCCTGTCGCTGGAAAAGCTCTCCTCGCTGCCGGCGGATGCCGCCACGCAGCTTCTTCAGGTCGACATGGGCCGTTGGCAGGCGTTGCTGGCCAGCGCGGTGGAAAACCAGTCGCACTTTGCCGAAGGGGTGCAGCAGGCGCTGAAGCAGTGGCAGGGCGCTTGTTCGAACGCCTTTGATGTGGCGGATTTCGGTCAATTGCCGCAGATGCCGACGAGCCTGGCCGTGTTGCCGGGCCTTTCCGACATGGCCGCTTCGATCCGTCATTTCATGGCGCAGACGATGCCCGCGATGGATGCCTTCGTCACGCCGGCACGGCCTGCGCCCGAGCCAAAAGCGGCTGCGCGCCAGCCGGCGGACGTTCAGTCTGCGGTGAAAAAGTCCGCCACGAAAAAACCTGCCGCGAAAAAGCCCGATGCGGCCAAGGCAGCAAAAGCGCCCGTCACCAGGTCAGCGAAAAACCCCGAAGAGGAACTCGCGACGAAACCGGCAGCAAAAAAACCGGCAGCAAAACCGCTCAAGCGGGCCTCGTCCGAAGCCGTGAGCAGGATGCCGCCACCGCTTGCTTCCACGCTGGCGCCCAAGCCGCTGCCCGCGGTTGTCACGCTGTCGCGGCGTGCGAAAAAACCTGCTTCCTGATCCGCTCGTTGGGCGCCGCGCAGGGTTCATCCGCGCGGCCTGCAACACATCGTTGCTCGTCGCAGACGCGGCGGCACCTTCACAGCCTTCCACTCTGAACTGTTCCCATGGCCACGTCCTGCCTTCTTCCCACAGTTACGCCGGAGACGTTCCCTGATCCGGCTTTCGATCCACCTGCCAGCGGCGAGATCCAATCCGCCGAGGCCATCCTCGCCGGTGGCTGCTTCTGGTGTACCGAGGCGGTCTATCGCCAGCTCGATGGGGTTTTGCACGTCGAATCAGGCTATAGCGGCGGCAGTGCAGATACCGCCAATTACAAGGCCGTCTGTACCGATACCACCGGCCATGCCGAGGTGATCCGCATCGTCTACGACCCGCGAAAGATCGGTTACGGGCAATTGCTGAAGGTGTTCTTTTCCGTTGCCCATGATCCGACCCAGCTCAATCGCCAGGGCGGTGATGTCGGCACCCAGTACCGTTCTGCCGTTTTCCATGCCGACGACATCCAGCGCGATGTCGCGCAGCGCTACATCGCGCAACTGAGTGCCGCCGGGGTGTTTTCCGCACCCATCGTCACCACGCTCGAACCACTGGATGCCTTCTACCCGGCCGAGGCCTATCATCAGGACTACGCCGCGCAGCATCCCGATCAGCCCTTCATCCGCGCCGCTGCTGCACCCAAGGTGGAAAAGGTGCGTGCGTGGTACGCCGACAGGCTCAAATCCGAATGAATCGCCCACGCTCGCCCTCAGGTTACGACCTTGCGCCGCTATCGCCCGATGAGCGCGTGCATCACGCTGCGCGCCTCACGCCGGAGCAACGCCGCATCCTGCTCGCACACGGCACCGAAGCACCGTTTTGCGGCGGCCTGCTGGACAACAAACAAGCCGGCCTCTACGCCTGTGCGCTGTGCGGCCTGCCGTTGTTTTCCTCGCGCGACAAGTTCCACTCCGGCACGGGCTGGCCGAGTTTCTTCCAGCCTTTCGATCGCACCCATGTGCGTTGCGTGCACGACACCAGCCACGGCATGGTGCGTACCGAGATTCGCTGCGCACGCTGCGACGGCCACCTTGGGCATGTATTTCCCGACGGCCCGCCGCCCACGCACGAACGCTACTGCCTGAATTCCGACGCGATGGCCTTCTTTCCGGCTGGTCAGGCTCCCGAACAGCGGGTCGCCGAGTGACGGCTCACGAGGCCGTGGGCCTGCGTATCGACATCTGGCTTTGGGCCGCGCGCTTCTTCAAGACGCGCGCCTTGGCCAAAGATGCGATCGAACATTCGCGGGTGAAGGTCGCAGGTCAGACCTGCAAACCCTCGCGTAGCGTTCGAGTGGGGGATGCGCTGACGGTGGAGCGCTCCGGCGAAACGTTCGAGATTGCCGTGCTCGGCCTCAGCGATATCCGTGGCCCGGCCAGCGTCGCGCAGGCGTTGTATGCCGAAAGCGACGCATCCCGTACCC
>JAEXRB010000234.1 GCA_023438325.1 Pseudomonadota bacterium
GGGTATACGAGGTGCGGTCATCTAGGCCAGCGGTTGCATCGGATTTCCCGGAAGGTCCGGCATATGACTCCTGGCGGGATGTGCCTCATGTTTATTACGATCTTGTTCGGGACGAGCGGTTTTCCGATCTTGCGGGCCGGGTTGTAATAGATTGGGGGAAAGCGGCTCTTGTCTGGTGCCAAAACTGGGTGAACAAGCCGGTGCTTGAAGTGTCGGCCCCGGGTCGGTTGCTTACTCCTTTTTCGGACTACTTTGATTTTTCCCTTGATTTTGAAGAATTGAAGGCCTTGGTCGAAAGCAAGGACGCTCATCGCGACTGGTTCACAAGTCTTTCTTCGGTAAAGGGCGTCTATCTCATCCTAGATGAAGTGACGGGCGCGCAATACATAGGTGCAGCTTATGGGAAGAACCAAGGAATTTGGCAGCGATGGGAGGCTTACGCCAGGACAGGGCACGGGGACAATGTGATACTCAAAGGTCTCGTGGATAAGGGCGGGCGATATCCTTCCTGCTTCCGGTTTTCGCTACTTCAGATCCTTCCAATGAGCGCGTCAGACCGGGCTGTTCTTGAATGGGAGAAGAAATTGAAGAAAAAACTTGGCACCCGTGCAAATTCCCTTCATGAATATGGAATGAATGCAAACTGATGACCGGAGTGCTGCTGATGCCCGTGCTGGGTCGCCATTTTGGTGCTGGGGCTGGCCGTGACATAACATCCTATGTGCAGCGCCCAGGGCTCTGCACTTCCCCTTTTAGCCGAATTGGCGACTTGGTATCGTGACCATATGCTGAAATTATTATTCCTTCGCCCTGGCCCGAGCCTGATTCGGAACGATTATAATCCGGACCAGGATGCCTTCGAGCAATCCGATGTCACCGACTTCGCCGCAGAATATCTGTTCGAGTTGATCGAGCCTGATCCCGATCTGACGCTTGGCGATATTCTGCGGCTAATCCATCGCTGCGAGATATTGCAGCATGTTTTTCGGCGGGATTTCGCCGTCGAGTTGTGCGCCGAAGCGATCAAGGGGCCATTGCCACCCTCGTTCGACAACGATCCGCCGGAGCTGAAGGGCGTGGAGTATCTTGAGCTCTCCCGGCATTGGCTGCTGGATTCCAGTGAGAATTCCTACAGGGATACGCAGCACTTGAGCCTGCGCGGCATCGGTCACGCATTGGATGTCGATGCCCCCGATCACGGCGTGAAAGCGGGCGAGCGTATGTGCTGGTCGATGGCATTTATTCCCGTGCGCGAAATGTTGCATTTACCGGTGCGGGTGAAGGAGAGCTTCGAAATTTGCGAAGATGATGTCGATTCGGTTGCGTATTTCAGCTCGATCGCCACGGCCAGGTGCGCCGAGGTCACGCTGGGCCAGTTCATTCACTGCGTACTGTGGGATCTTTCCTTCCACGGCACATCGGAAAATCAGGCGGATATTGTTGAAGAGATGCTGGACAGCTATGCGGAGTTCGGCGAAGGTACTGCTCAGTCGGTGCCAGCCGATAACCTTCTGGACAAAATGTCTCGCGCCAGTTTTGCCGCAGTATTCGAGACGCTGGGCGATGCGCCGCAATCTGACGTGTACCGGGTGATTCGGAACATCCCCGATGCCGCGATGGCAATGGCGCATCTGGCACGAGCATTCGGTGACAAGGTGGTCGTCAAGCCAGCCTTCCGCGAGCTGACCGGCCATGCGTTCCGCAAGGCCTTCCGCTTAGCGAGTTCCGACGAGATATAGCGCCCTGCGAGTCGCCTCTGCGCCCGAATGGATGCTCTTGGCGGGCAGCGTCGAGCAGTCCGGCTGATGCAGGGCGACGTCATCCACTGGCGGTGTAGCATCCGAAATGCCGCCATTATCGAATATGCCGGTCAGAGCTTCAGTGGCGTCACCGTGCTCGAACGCCTGACCGCTGGTCGCATCAGCGTGCCAGTGTTCCCAAAAGTCGGAGCGTCATGGCGACGCTTCCTTTGGCTTGCGGGCATGGGTGGTGGGCGACGGAGGGGGTTCGGGTGGTGTGATGGGCGATCCCATCCGCCGTGCGATTTCCCGCAGGATCACTTGCAGGGCATCGTGCTGGTCGGCGCGCTTTTGCATGCCATCCACCATCGGTTTGAAGCCCAGTTCCAACGCGTTGCGCAGGCCGCCGAGCCACATCGCGGCGTCGCTGGAGGTGTCGCGTGAAAAGGTGCGGGCGAGGGTTTGTTCGGATACCACGCGCTCGAGCAGATCGATCAGCGCGGGCCAATGCGCAGCGTGATCGGCAGGTGTCGTGTCGGCGGTGACGGAGGGGTTCGGATGGGCGGCAAGTTCGCGCAGGCCGTTCACGCCTTGAACCAGATCGTGCAATTGTGCGACGACACGCGAACCGGTGTCGGCATCCGCCCCGCCGATGGATTTGTTGCGGCGGAAATCGGCCTTGATCTGCTCCCAGCGCGCGGCTTCGTCGGCGGTGATGGTGCCGCGCAGTTCGGCCAGCTTGAGCAGGTTCTCCTCCGCGCCGGTGGTGAGCAGTTGCGATTCGCCGAGGTAATGGTCGGCGATCAGTTGCTGCAACTCGGCGGGGTTCATCACCGAGGAGATTTTCTCGGCCAGCTTGTTCATGTTGCGATAGCTGCCTTGCAGCTTGAACGCCGGCTCGGTGCGGTAGGCGTCGGCCTGGGCGGCGCTGGCGATGTATTGCTGATTGACGCGATACACCACGTCACGCACCGCGATCAGGCGCTTGAGTGTTTCGACGATTTCGTTGACTTCCGCGCCGCTGTAATCGTGCTTGAGCTCGTTGGTGGATACCTCGCGGCCTTGCGCCTTTTCCACCAGCAGATACAGATCGGCCATGTCGCGCGTGGCCATCGGCGCGAGCACGGGGTTGGAGGTGAGGCTGTTCTCGATGTAGCTGAGCGTGAACGAGGCTTCCATGCCGCCGAGTACATCGCCGAGGTTGTAGATGTCGGCGCGGTTGGCGAGCATGTCGGGAATCTTGAACACCTCGCCTGACTCGGTATACGGGTTGCCGGCCATCACCACGCAGAACTTCTTGCCGCGCATGTCGTAGGTTTTGGTGCGGTTGTTCCATACACCTTCGATGCGGCGCGTGCCATCGCACAGCGAGATGAATTTTTGCAGGAATTCGGGATGGGTGTGCTGGATGTCATCCACGTACAGCATCACGTTGCTGCCCATTTCCAGCGCGAGATTGAGTTTCACCAGCTCCTGTCGTGCGGTGGCATCGGGCGCCTGTGCGGGATCGAGCGAGCGTACTTCGTGGCCGAGTGCGGGGCCGTTGATCTTCATGAAGATCAGGCCGAGGCGATGGGCGACGTACTCCATCAAGGTGGTCTTGCCGTAGCCGGGTGGCGAGATGAGCATCAGCAGGCCCATCAGGTCCGAGCGCTTGTTCTCGCCGGCCGTGCCCATCTGCTTGGCGAGGTTGTCGCCGATGAGGGGCAGATACACCTCGTTGATGAGTTTGTTGCGCACGAACGAGGCCAACGGACGCGGCTTGAATTCTTCCAGTCGCAGCATGTCGCGTTCGCGTGCGAGGGCCTCGTGGCGAAGCTGCTGGAATTGCTGGAAGCCGGCGAGCCAGTGGTGGCGGTGATCGGTCAGGCGTTGCATCAGATCGAACAGGCGCACGTCGAGTGTGCCGTCGACGATGCGCGGGTGGTCGCTCAACAGGCCCGTGATGGACGCATCCAGATCGGTTTGCGCGATGCGGTGCGGCAGGTGCGCGCCGAGCAGGATCAATGCGGCGGCTTCATCGACATACGCTTCCAGGCGAACCAGTGGCAACGTGATGGCATCGTCCGGTTTGTTTGCTGCGCCACCGATCAAGGCGCGCAGCCATTGCCGCAGCAGGGCGAAACGCGCGACGTTGCTGCCGAGCGCCTCCAGCGTGGAGGCGAGCGTGTTCCAGCGTGGGCCGTCGAGCATGGATTTCAGCGTGCTGGCCAACTGTTCGGCGTAACGGCTGAAGGAAAATTGCGGATGCGGTGCGGAAAGTTCCTGCACCAGATACGCGGCGGCGGATGGGGCCAGCGCGGCATCGAAGGGCAGGGCGTGTTCGCAAATCTGCGTGGTGATGGTGTCGGTGATGTGCTGACGCACGCTGGCCAGTGCGGCGTCGTCACGGAACAATTCGTGGATCTGCGCGGCGTTGCGCGCCTGTGCGGGCCAGCGCAGGGCCTCGGAAGAATCGCCCAGGGCATCCAGACACAACAGTGCCAGCGTGCGGGCCTGAGGTGAATGAACCAGCGCGCCGGCGGCATCGCGCAGCGGCGCCATGGCACGCAGGATCAGCGCGGCGTCGTGATCGTGGATGCCTTTTTCGTAGCCATCGCGGTAACGCGGTGTGGCGAAATCGCGCACTGCACGGGTGAGGGCGTCCGGTTCCAGCGCCAGTTGCGCGAGGTGTTCGCGCGAGAAGCCGTCGGTGTTGCGGTCGGCTGCGTCCAGCACCAGGCCGGCGAGATACTCGGCACGCGAAAGTTCGGGCGATTCGGATTCCAGCGCGGCCTGCCAATAAGGCCGCAACGGCTCCAGCGCCGCATCGTTCAACGGCGCGAAGTAATCGGTGCCGGTGAGATGCAGCGCGAGGCTGTCGTTGCGTGGCAGCAGGGTGAGGTCGAGCTCCTGCGTATTGACCGAAAAACGATGTCGCCCGAGACGAATGAGATTGCCGCCGTCTTCGAACAGTTCGGTCTTGTCGCGCAGTGCGCGTACGGCCTGGTCGCGAACGCCCTTGAGGCGCGCTTCCACGTCATCGGCCTTGACACTGTCCTTCAGTTCGCGCAACCGGTTTGCCAGCTCGCGCAGTTTCAGGATCAGCGCATCGCCTGCGAAAAAGGCGTTGAGTTCGTCCGGGCCGGTGAAGCGCGCGGTGCGGCGCGGCAGGCCGTCGAGGATGCGGCGGGCGGCGTCGAACACGGTTTGGGCGGTGCGCTGGCGCGTATCCAGCAGCGATTGCTTGTGGGTTTCGAAGGCCTCGGTCAGTTCCTCGCGCTTTTGCAGGATGTCGTCGAGGAAGCGGGCGTGCTCGCCGAACTGGCTTTCCAGTTCCTCCAGTTGGATCAGCAGACGTGCGAGGTGTTCGTCGCAGCGCTCCGGATCGGTGGATGCGGAAAGCGCACTGGCGATGGATTGCGAGAACAGCGCGAATTGCGCGCCGAACTGGGCGACTTGTTCGCCCGAACCCAACTGCCGGCGGCGTTGTTCGGCGCGGGCGCGGGCTTGATTGAGGCGCGCATACAGCTCGGCGATGGCTTCCACTATGGCGGTGCGCTGGGTGGCATCGTCCACGCGCAGCGTGGCCATCAGTTCGGAGAGCAGGTCCAGATCGGCGGCGAGTGCGATGAGGCCGTCTTGCGGTTCGCGCAAGGCCGCCACGGTGCTGGCGTGCTGCGCGGCGGCATCCAGTTCAGAAAGCCGCGCATCGAGTGGTTTCAGTGAGGCGGAATCTGCGAGGTAATCGCCGGTTGCCGTGCCGATGCGCTCGTTGGCGGCGATCAGTTCGGCCTCCATCGCATCGATGGCGGCCACGTCGATGTAACGCAGTTCGCGGATCGTGAGCAGATGCCCGCGCTGTGCCGAGATGGATTGCAACGCGGCGACGAAATCCTGCACCCGCTCGAAACGATCCGGGTTCAGGCCGACGAGCAGGGCGTTCTGCTTGGTCGTGGCTTCGCGCATTGCGCGCTCGGACTGCGCCCGGATGCTTTCGACTTTTTCGTATTCGTCCAGCACCGCTTCGCCGGTGGTGGCGATTTCGTGCAGCAGGGGCGAAAAGTCGCCGGCCTGTGCATCGGCGATCCAGTGATGCGCATCGAACATGCGGCGCGTGCCCTGCACCAGCAAGGTATAGCGCTGCACCGAGACCGCTTCGCTGTCGATTTCGCCGGCGAGCGACAGCAGATCGGAAATGCCGCGCACCAGTTCGGCATTGCCGATGCGACCGAGAAAGCCGGTGGCCGAAGGCTGGCGCGCAGCGTACTCGTCGAAACAGAACGGCGTCTGCCATACCTGCATCGGATGCACGCGCGTGGGCTCGGTGCTTTCGGCGCTGAAGATCACCATGCGACCGTCTTCCAGTCGCGCGTAGCCGTGGCACAAAAGCGGCGCTTGCAAACGGCGCTCGATCAGGTTGTAGGTGAACAGCGCGTTGCGGCCCGATGCCGGTTCGTGGAACACGTACAGCACATCCTCGCCATTGGGCGAGCGGATGGCGCGCTTGAAACGCATGCCATCGAAGCTGCTATCGAACTGACGGGTTTCGCCGTTCTGCAGCAGATAGCCGCCCGGCCAGACGATGCCGTGGTCCTCCGGCAGCTGGATCGCCGCCAGTCCGAGCGCGTCGATGCGTTGCACGCGGCGGGTGAGGGTGTTGTAGGCCAGATGCCGCCATTGTTCTTCGCGATAGGGCAGCACGCGCAACAGGATCAGGCTGCCGACGCGGGCATACTCGATCTGCGCATCGTCGAGCGATTGGGTCTTGTCCTGCACCGGCTCGCGATAGATGCCGAGGCCGTCTTCGGTGTTGTTCTCGATCTTGATGGTGAGATCGCCGCCGACGGTTTCCACGAACACCGTGTCGAGGATGTTCATGTGTGGATGGCGGCCATTGACCACCATCTCGCGCGAGGTGGCTTGCCACTCGAAATCGTAGGGCGCCGGCAGCGCCACATCGCGTTCGCCACGATTGTCGATGTAGCGCACCTCGCCTTGCGGCGAAACGCTCCAGCGGAATACGCGGATATCGGAAAGCCGCTCGCCGATCTGGAAACTCGCCAGCAGTTTCCCGTCGCGCACCATCAGTTGCAGCAGATGGGTGTTCTTGTAATAGGCGTACAGCTCGCGGAAATCCTGCGCGAAGCTGTCGATTGAAAGAAACGTGCCGGCAATGTCCACCGGCGTGACGTCGTAGCCGTCCGGCGTCTCGACCAGCCGATACAGCGAGAACACATCCTCGATGCGGGTTTCCTTCTTCAACCCGATGAAGACGTTGTAACCGAACAAAAGCAGATCGCCCACCTGCACGATGTCGCGCGCCGCGCAGTTGTTTTCGGTGCGTACCCGAAGTCTTCCGATGACTTCGAGCTTGCTGCTGCCGAACTGTTCCAGCCGCTGCATGTTGAGCGTATTGGCCAGCGCACGCAGCCGCGCGCCTTGATCGGCCAGGCGCTTGTGCAGCACCTCGTATGCGCCGCCGGAAGCAACGGCCTGGTCGATGGCGGTGGTGTCGGTGGTATCGGTCATGGGATTTTTCTTACAGCTTGTATGTAACTTTCTCGCCACTCAGCGAGATGCGGTTGGCCGCGACGAGAAGAGAAATGATCCTTTCCACGTCAGTGTCCGAGATGTTGTTCTGAAACATCGCGGCAATGTGCTTCTTGAGGGTGGTGTGCTTCGCGGGACGGGCCTTGGCTGAGTTCCGAAGCGTAGTGACGATACGTTCGTAGGCTTTGGAGATGTCGTTCTTGGTTGCAGATAAGGCGATCTTCGACGCAATGCCAGGTGTAACAGCAACTTTGGCCGCAGCCTTGGTTTTCGGTGGCACGGGTTTGGCAACAACGACAGCAGGTTTTGCAGTCGTTGCGGGAAGAGGGTTTGCTAGTGTCGTGGGTTTGGCAGATTGCGGCACAACCACGGGTTTTGGCTGCACTGCTTTGGGCACTGTCTTAGGTGCTGGGCCGATGCGTTCCACACGCTCGCATTTCAGGCCAAGGCCATTGAGATGGCGAATCAGCGGATCGAAGCCCTTGTCCTTGGATAGCACGATGCAAAAGGTATGGCGCGCGGTTTCGAGTACTTGGCCGAGCTTGCAGGCAATGAAGAAGTCCAATGCGTTTGGTCCGCTGGCATCGACCCGCTGCCACTGGATGCGACTGCCCCAGGGCTGTGCGGTTGCCACCAGTCCGAGCGGAATGGATTTTTGCGAAGCACCGACATAGATGATGATTGAGACATCCTCGTCCTTAGCCGCATCCGCAAGGGAGAACTGAGGCACGTTCTCGAAGTCCACCAGAAGCAGCATCTCCTTCTCGACAGACGCAGCCGGAACAGTGGTCAGGTTTGCTGGGGCTGGTTGGTTCGTCATGTTGACCTGAGTGGATGCCGTGGGTGGGTCATGGAGTTTGTCGAGTGATGTGAGGCCAACGCACGAATTGCTGGTGATCCATAAGCCCCTCTCCCGCCGGGAGAGGGGTTGGGGTGAGGGTGCGGACGAAGCGCGACGACTGAATCTCGTGACGAGGTTGGGTTGCTGCGCTCCGCTCGTACCCTCATCCTCCTTGCCGGACACCCTCAGTCGCTAGCCGCGACTTCGATCCCGGAGGGAGAAGGGAAAGCAGGAGTTACGGTGCGGGGGGTGGGGGGCTGGATTCCGAAGCAATGCTCTTGCCCGCGCCGAGCAACCGCTGGATCAGATCCCCCACCAGCGGACTCTTGCCCGCCACGCCTTCGATCGCCTTGCCCACCGACAAACTCTTGGCGAACGAATCGAAGAACGCGCCTTCGCCGCCCACGATGTCGATGTTGGCCTTGCTGAGCGCAGCCGAAAGCACTTCGGCCTGTTCGCGGGCGATGTCCTTGCCGGCGGCAATCTGCGCGAGGGCCTGTTCCAGATTCTTTTCGATCTGGATGCGGAACTCCTCGTGCGCACGGGCATTGTCGCTGAGGGCGTCGAGTGCGCCGAACTTTTCGGTGAGGCCCTTGGCTTCGGCGTTGAGTTTTTCCAGCAGCACTTCGGCTTCCGACAAGCCCACGTCACGCGTGGCCTTGCCCTTGGCGGCGCCGAGCTGTTCTTCGCCGCGCGCCTGTGCAATGAGGTTTTCTTCCAGCACTTTTGCTTCCGCCAGACCCTTGTCCTGCGTGCCACGCGCTTCGGCGGCGAGCTTTTCGGCGATGACCTTGGCTTCGGCCAAGCCTTCCTTTTCCATTGCGGCTGCGGTGATTTCACGCACGCGCGCATCGGCAAGGCCGGGCGCGGCGCGTTCGGCTTCGATGCCTTCGGCCAGCTTCTTCTTGGCTTCGGATTGCTTGGCGGCCGCTTCCAGTTCGGCCTGTGCCAACACGGTGATTTCCACCGACTTGTGGCGCGAACGGGTTTCGTCGGCCTCGGCCTGCTTCACCTGCTTGACCAGTTCTTCTTCGGCAGCCGCCTGGGCTTCGAGGATCTTGACCTGCTTCATGCGCTCGGCCTCGGAGACTTCACGCACTTCCTTGATGCGCTCTTCCTCCTGCGCCACGGTCTTTTCCACCGCCACGCGCTCGCGGATCACGTTGGCGATGTCCTTGCGCTGTTCTTCCAGCGCCTTTTCCTTTTCGATGCGCTGCAATTCGACTTCACGCTCGCGTGCGACGATTTCCAGTTCCTTGGCGCGCGAGACTTTTTCCACCTCGATGACGACGGCGCGCTGGCGGTTCTGCTCGGCCACTTCCACTTCGCGCAGGCGGTTCTGCTCGCGGATGTCGAGTTGCTCCTGCGTGGCGATGCGGGCCTGTTCGGCTTTCAGGCGTTCTTCTTCCTGCACCTTCATGGTTTCGGCCTGCTCGCGTGCCTGGATGGTTTCGATTTCGCGTTTCTGGCGCGCTTCGGCATCAGCCTGCTGGCGTTCGAGTGCGAGCAGCGCTTCTTTGGTTTCGACGTTCTTCTTGGTAATGGCGAGCTGTTCGTTGCGCTCCAGTTCATTGGTGATGACGTTCTGGGCGGCGGTGAGCTCGGTGATCTTGCGGATGCCTTCGGCATCGAGAATGTTGTGCGGATCAAGCGAGGCTTTCGGGGTTTGTTCGAGGTAGTCGATAGCCACGTCCTCCAGCACGTAGCCATTGAGATCGTTGCCGATCACTTCCACGATGCGATCGCGGAACTCCTGGCGGTTCTCGAACAGTTTGACGAATTCGATCTGCTTGCCGACGGTCTTGAGGGCTTCGGAAAACTTGGCGTTGAACAATTCGTTCACCGCGACCTTGTCCGAAGCGCGATCCACGCCGATGGCCTTGGCCACCTTCAGCACATCCTGCTGGGTTTCATTCACGCGCAGGTAAAACGCCACGGTGATGTCGGCGCGCATGTTGTCGCGACAGATCAAGCCATCCTTGCCGCGCCGATCCACTTCCAGCGTGATCAGGGAGATCTTCATGAACTCCTTTTTGTAGATCACCGGATAGACCAGTGCGCCGGTGAAATGCACCTTGGGCGTGGAGGACATGTCGTTGACGATCAGCGCGGTGCCCTGCGGAACCTTGATGTAGAAGGCCTTGAACAAGACGAACAGACAGAAGATCAGCAGCAGCGCGATGCCGACCACCGTGGCAACGGCAATGAGGGTGGGAACGATGTCCATGTGTGACTCCAGGTTGGGCCGGTGGCGTGCCGGTTGGAACGGGAAAAGTTGGGTGAACGCAGGGTTGAAGAAGCGGTGTCGGATCAGGCGCGGATGACGCGGTAGGCGTTCTGCTCGGGCAGGTATTCCACCAGCACCACGCGCTCGCCGCGCAGGAATTCTTCGTCGTGGCAGCGTGCCTTGAGGATCAGCCCGGCGCCGCCATCGTCCAGATCGACTTCGCCTTGCGATGGCCCCACTTTCGGGCTGCGCACGATGGCTTCACGGCCAAGGAAGGAGGCAGCTTCCGGCCCGGCCAGGTTGGCGAACAGCGGGCGCAGCGGGTGCAATGCCAATCCGGTGAGGGGAATGGCGACAACGAAAGCGGCCAGCATCATCATCCCGGCCAGCGCCGTGCGCAGAAGGCCCGGATCCAGTGGGCGCAGCAGCAGGAAATCGGCGAAATAGCTCATGACCCACGCGAAGAGGCAGACGCCTGTGACTATCAACGCGATCGGGAGGCCATCGAGGCCAAACCTCAGCAGCACGCCGGAAACGCCGCCCGGATCACCCTCGCCGCCGATCCCGCCAAGTTCGAGGAGGTCGGTGTCCATCAAGCCCAGCAGGGTCAGCAGCCAATAGCCCACGGCCACGGCCAGCAACACGCTGAAGATGAGGGTGGGAAAGGACAGGGCAATGTCCAGGAAGGTCTGCATGGAAGCCTCTTTGCGGGACGATGTTCCCATGGACGACGGGAAGGGCGAATCGTGACGGAAACGGTAGCTGATTCGGGAGAAAGACGGTGGATGCAGAGATCAGGAGCGGGTGGATTCGATCTGGCGAGGCATTATCTTCCGGAAAAGAAGACGCCCGCCGGTGAGGGCGGGCGTGTGAGGGGCGCGGGGTGTTTTCTTGTCAGGGCGCGATGCGGAACTGCCCCACGTCGATGCGTTGCTTGCCGGTTTCCAGTCGTCGCGTGGTGGACTGGCGCGCAGGTTCGGTGCTGCCGAAACCGGTCTGGAACTCCAGTTGCACCGTCACCGGGCCGGTGAGCGATTGGCGGCGATCGCCGAAGTAATGCGCCTGCACCCGATAGGTGCCGGGAATCGGGCGGGCGATGGTGAACACTTCCGGGCCGTAGCCCTGGGTGAAATCGCGGCTGACGTTGCCGCCGCTTTTGCTGCGCGGTTGGGCGTAGTAGACCGCTTCGCCGCTCGGGTCGATCACCCACAGGTCGATGTCGGTGTTGTCCGCGTCCCAGGTCAACACCACGCGCAGGTTCACTTCGACCGCTGGCAACAGTTCGGACGGAATGCCGAGGTCGGCGATTTCCACGTTCGGATTTGCGGCCACGAGGGCGGTGAGCTCGTGCAGAGCGATCAGGTCGATGTCCGGGAAACGACTGTGCCATTCGTGCGTGGCGATGTGCCAAAGCAGTTGCACTGCGCGTGCGGTTTGCGGCGCGCTCAGGCGCGAAAGGGCAAGGGCGAGATCGCGGTGGCTTTGTGGTTCTTCCGGGCGCTGGGTGCGGGCATCTTCGAACGGGCGCAAGGCCAGTTCGGGTTGATTCCACTGCATCAGGCGATAGCCGAGCACGCGCACCAGCGAAGTGTTTCCGTCGCCGATTTCGGCGAGATTGGAGAGTACGCGCAGTGCCAGCGCCGGGTTTTTCACTTCATTGCGGAAAAAATCGGCGGCATCGAGAAAGAAGCTGGGCGTATCGACGTGCTCGGCGCGCAGTTGCAGGTAGGTCGCGTAAGGATCAGCCGCCGCGCGCAGGGTTTTCAGGTAGGGCGTATCCGGATTCCAGCCGCTCAAGGCCATGCTGGCCTGCATCGGCAAGGGTTCCGGGCTGGCAGCCATGTCGGTGCCGATGGATTCGATGCGCGAGCCGGTGACCATCACGCGGTCGAGCGTGTCGCTGGATGGCGCGTTTGCCGATTGCCGCCTTTCTGCCGGCGGAGGCGGTGCTGAAGGCGCGCTCATGGCCTCGGCCAGCACGGGCGATGGCGAGGGGAGCGGGTGTCCATTGTCTTGCTGCCATTGGGCGGAGTCGGGCGCTTTTTCCAAGCGCTGCTGGCGCAGTGCATCCAGTTGCAGCATCAAGGCGGTGGCTTCACGTTCCCATGCCCTGCGCGAGGCAGGCTCGGCGCCTTCGCGCAACCAGCGGTCGGCCAGTGCGCGGCTTTTTTCGGTGATCGAAACAAGCTGTTGGCGCGAGGCAGCAAGGGTTTTTTCAGACAAGTTGTCCGACGGCTGCAGGCGCTGCCACACCGAGGTCTCCGCTTGTGCTGCGGGCACCAAGAGCGTCTCCAGCCACGGATGGCGCTGGCTGTGCCATTCGCGGAACTCGCGCCAGCGGGTGGCGAGTGAGGCGATGCGGGCATCACGTCCGGCATCGACGGGAGTAGGTTTGGGCTGGCTGGTGCGCAGGCGCTCGTACTGCGCACGCAAGTCCGGTTCCTTCGGCGCGACGCCATGGCGCACGTAATCTTCGATGCGGTCGAGTACCAGCAGCGAGGTTTGCGAGGTGACGACACCATGACGCACGGCCAGTTCGGTGATGGCGGCGGTATCGGGTGAGGCCTCGGTTTCCATCTGTGCGATGCGGGCCTGTGCCACGGCGCGCCAGATCGAATCGGAAGGCGCGCCCACGGCAGGTTCGGCCTCGCCGACGACCAGCTCGCGCACCACGTCGTGGCGGCCATCGCCGCTGCCGAAGGTCAGGCGCAGCGTGGCTTTTCCGGTGCAGCGTGCGGTCAGGGTCAACACCTTGCCTACTGGTTGCGGCGTGGCGGGAAGCAGGTCGACGCAGGCAGCGGACGATGCCACCGACAGCAGTCGCCAGCTCGCCGCCGAGAGCGCCTCGCTGGCCTGGGATGCCGACATGCGGGTGAGGTCGATCACATCGCCGCTGCCGCGCCGTGCGATGTCGGCCAGACGGCCATGGTCGGCGCGCTGCGCGGCATGCAGGGCGAACAGGCGTGCCGGCGCGCCACTGAAATCGATGTGGCCGCTGCCGAAGGTATCCAGGCCGTCGCCGATCACGATGGCTGCATCTGCTTTTTTGCCGGCCCGGAAGTCGATGGCGCCGTAATTGCTCGCGCCGTCCAGCGGCAAGGCTTCCAGTGTGGCCAGAAGTGCCGACGCATCGCCGCCGCGCACTTCGAAGCTGCGCACGGGTTCAGCCGTATCGCGAAAGGCGATCAGGTCGACCTTGGCATGGCCGAGTTTGGCCAGCCATGCAGAAAGTGCTTCACGTTCGCGCCCCAGGTCGCGGTCACGCGCGCTGCCGGACGCATCGAAATAGAGCGCGATGCGTCCGGGTTTTTTGGGTGCGGGCAAGGTGTCCGGGCGGCCGGTGTCGATACGCGCAAGGAGGGCGCGCTGCGCCGGTTCGAGGGCATTCGGAGCTTCCAGCGCCGTCACATCGCCCGGCTGCTTGGGCACGCGGAAACTCAGCTCGCGTTGTGGCGTGATGTTCTGGCGGGAGAACTCGGCACGCCAGATGGTGTTGCTGCGCTCGAAGTGGAGCTCGGGGTCGGGCGAGTCGGCGGCCAGTTCCGGGGCCGTGCGATCGAGCGGCACTTCGGCCTTCACCGAAAACTGCCGCACGCTGTCGCGAAAGTGCAGTGGCATCAGGTAACGCCAGTGCGTTCGGGCATCGTCCATCACCTGCTCGAATTCCAGCGCGATGCGCTTCTTGCCGTTGGCCGGAATCGGATACAGACGGGTGCGGAATACGTTGCCGGCGGTCAGCTCGGCCAGGCCGGGATCGACCTGCTGGCGGGTGATGTCCTCGAATGCCACGCGTGCGGTCTGCTTCGGAACGACCACGCCTTCACGCATCGTGCCGTCCACTTCCAGCGCATAGCCTGAGATGGTTTGCCCCGGCCCGAGTGGAAACACGAACTCACCTTCCAGCAGCCGCGTATTGGGGTTGGCGAAGGTCAGGTCGATGCGGGTGTGGGCGAGGAAGCCGCGCATCGTCACATCGATCTTCACTTCGTCCAGCACGATGGGCTTGAGGTCGGCTTGCGGCGCAATCCAGATTTGCGGAGGGAGCCGTTGTGCCACGGCGCTGCCGCTGGCGGCAAGGGCGATCAGGGAGGCAATTTTGGACAATGTGGTCATCGGGAAACCTTTGAGTTGTGCGTGGCGTGATCCATCAACGTGCACGCGCACGATTCGGGGTTGAACATGATGGTCGGAGGTTGCTCCTTGCAGATCGTGCGGAAACGGGCTTGGTCTGGCTTCCCGAAGCGCCTGATCGCACGGGCGTGGTTTCTGTGTCCGTGGGGGCTGTGCAAAAGCCAGGCACCCTCGCCAAGCGGCGCGTGATATTGCGGCAGTGAATCAGGCAAGCGCACCCTGCGGGACGGGTGTCATGCCGGCATCGCGTTTTCACTCGAAACCAGATTCGAAGATCAGATCATCCAGCGCCCAGCGCAACTGGATGATGTTGAACTCCGCAGGCCTCGTCAGCGCCACGCCGATCACGCATTCCAGATGCGGTCCGCTCACCGAGCAGTTACTGAACCAGGCCTCCTGTGGTGTTGCTCCTTGCAGGGCTTGTTTCTGCCATTGCTGGAGCAGGTAGGCGTCGATGGCCGCGTTAGTCGTGGTCGCGGTAGGGATGCAGGTTGGCAAAGTGCCATCGAAACAGGGCGACAGGGAAACTTCAATCGAATGTTTCAGGTGCCGGAGATAACGATGCACGGGCACATACGCTCCCGGCTCGGTACTCAACACGCGGGCGCCCCAGATCACGGGTTGTGGGTAACCGGCGAAACTGCGCAGTAGGTTGACGTTATTGGAGTTGAGTGTGTTTTGTGCTGTGGCCAGATCGCGCTCGAGTGTCGGATGAAGCGTGGCTGCAAACATGGCGTCGGTGCCTGCGGGCGCCTTGAAAATACCGCGAGTACGATCCGTGCGTGCGATGACGCCGGCGACGGCCGCCGATGGTGCCACGCCCCAACGACCACCCGCGGCGTTGGCATCATCGACGATCAGCCATGGCGCATACAGCGCTGCATATTTGCTCTGAAGCCCATTCCGGTAGTTCAACAGCGCATCGGCGTCGCTGAGTTTGGGGGCATCCAGTACGGCGAAACGGTTGGAGCTGGCTTCGACGTGCTCGATGAGAGCTTGCATCGCCGCACGCAAGGTGCTCGGAGCGGTAATGGCGGCGGCCGCTCCCGGCATGGCGACGATGCTGACCGGCACGCTGGCCGATTCGGACAGGGCTTGCTGGAGGGCCGCGTTCGAGATGGCTCCTGGATCCACGACGTAAAGCGTTTGTCCGCCATTGGCGAAATACAGCGTGGCTGCCAGCGCGCCCTCGTCGATGCCGGGCAAACGCCCGTAGACGGCTTCATATTCGACAAGGCTGTGGACGGGCTGTGCCGGGTTGACCGATAGCGCGGTAGGCACGACGAACAGCGCCGCGTCATCGTGCCGATCCTCGATGAGAATCATCTGTGCGCTTGCCGTGGTGGAAGTGGCCACGGCAAACAGGAGCATGAACATGATGATTCTGACCATCTAGCATTCCTTCGGGCGCGGACAGTCAATCAGTCCATGCGCACCCTACCGCAAATCCGGTGCCCTGATGCTGAGATAATCGACAGGCTTCATGCGGTCGCCAACGCCTGCTCCAGATCGGCAATCAAATCGTCCACATGTTCGATGCCGATGGAAAGCCGCACGGTATCCAGACTCACGCCGGCCTTTTCCAATTCTTCCGGGCCGAGTTGGCGATGCGTGGTCGAGGCCGGATGCGTGGCCAGCGACTTGGCATCGCCGATATTGACCAAGCGCGTGAACAGTTGCAGCGCATCGAGGAACCTCGCGCCCGCTTCGCGCCCGCCGGGCAGGCCGAAGGTGAACAGGCCCGAAGGCGCCGCGCCACGCAGGTATTTTTGTGCCAGCGCGTGTTCGGGGTGATCCGGCAGGCCGGCGTAGTTGACCCAGGCGACCTTCGAATGGGCTTGCAGGTATTCGGCGATGCGGCGCGTGTTCTGCACGATCCGGTCCATGCGCAGGGGCAGCGTTTCGATGCCCTGCAGGATCAGGAACGAATTGAACGGCGACAGCGCCGCGCCGGTATTGCGCAGCGGCACCACGCGGGCACGGCCGATGTAGGCCGCCGGTCCCAGCGCCTCGGTATAGACCACGCCGTGATAGCTGACATCCGGCTCGTTGAGGCGCGGGAAGCGGGCCTTGTGTTCGGCCCACGGGAACTTGCCCGAATCGATGATCGCCCCGCCCAGGCTGTTGCCATGACCGCCGAGGTATTTGGTCAGCGACTGCACCACGATATCGGCACCGAAATCGATCGGACGCAGCAGGTACGGCGTGGCCACGGTGTTGTCCACGATCAGCGGCACACCATGCGCGTGTGCGACTTTCGCGATCTTTTCGATATCGGTGACATTGCCGAGCGGGTTGCCGATGGATTCGACGAAGATCGCCTTGGTCTTTTCGTCGATGAGCTTCCCGAACGCATCCGGCTCGCGGTAATCGGCAAAGCGCGTTTGGATGCCGAACTGCGGCAGGGTGTGGGCGAACAAGTTGTACGTGCCGCCATACAGCGCGCTGGATGAAACGATGTTGTCGCCGGCTTCGGCGATGGTCTGGATGGCATAGGTGACAGCGGCCTGCCCGGAGGCCAGCGCCAGTGCCGCGATGCCGCCTTCCAGCGCCGCGATGCGCTGTTCGAGCACATCGGTGGTCGGATTCATGATGCGGGTGTAGATGTTGCCCGGCACTTTCAGATCGAACAGATCAGCACCGTGCTGGGTGCTGTCGAAGGCGTAGGCCACGGTCTGGTAGATCGGCACCGCGACCGCGCGCGTGGTGGGGTCAGGTGAATAACCGGCGTGGACGGCGAGGGTTTCGGGTTTCCAGTTGGCTTGGCTCATGACGGCATACTCCGGCGGCGGGGCCGTCCATCATGCCGTGCGGTTATGAGTAGGGTCGATACCGGGCTTTATTAGCTTATGCACATCCGGACATGAGGCAGCGCGGGACTGCGCCGCTCAGCCGTATTGCTCATATGAAATGCGTTCGGTAGGAGTGCACTGGTAGAGGGCGCGAAGGAAGCCGGTGCATCCGAACCAGCCCGTCCATTCGCGTCCACCTTCGGTGTGCGCTCCTACATTGATGGGTGTGTAGGAGCGCACTCGCAGAGGCCGCGACCGATGCCCGATCAGCTTCGTGGCAGACGCAGCACCAGACCGGCACCGATCAGCATCAGCGCCATCATCCACAGCAGCGCGGCACGGCCGGTGGCCGGGATCATTACCGGGCTTGCCGGTGCTGCGGCCCCGG
>JAEXRB010000366.1 GCA_023438325.1 Pseudomonadota bacterium
TAACAGGCTTGGGTTGAAAAAGGCCAGCCTGATCTCCTTGATGTGCGCCTGCCTGTTGGGCAGCTTCAGCGCCTCGCAGGCTGCCGACGCCCCTGCCGTGAAATTTAGCGTGGAAACCCGCTCGACGAATGCGGTGTATGAGATCAACGGAGATGCGATTTCCGGCGAATACACGCATGTACTGAGGGGCAAGCACTCCGTACTACTGGAGATCAGCGACACCGGCGTGGTTGCCGTCAAGCAGGCGGCAGGCGCTGCAACGACGATGATGATCAATTTCGCAGATGTCTCCAAAACGATGCGCGACTACCCCTACAGCGCCGAGGACTTCCCCGAAGCCCGAACCCTGCGCAACGACCTGCAAGGAAAGACGATCAGCCTGATGGACGCCTATCAGAAGGGCGTGGGATGCCAGAGTGAGCTTGACGACATGATCAATGCTGCGGATGCAATGATGGATGCCTGTGTTCTCGACATGGATCCGCTAGGTTGTGCATTGGCAGCGAACAGCCACAGCAAGGCGCGGAATGCACACCCCGAGTGTCAGTAGTACCAAAGACCGACAAAGGGGCATCAGGCCGAACTCGGGCAATTGGCCCACAAGAGCGGATCACCCGTTCCTGTCCCAATGGACTCATGAATGACGAAACCCGGCATCAAGCCGGGTTTCGCGTTTTTGAAACAATGTATTTGCAGCGATGAAACGGAGGCTTACGCCGTGACGGTATCCGCCACGTCGGTGTAATCCTTGATCTGATCGAAGTTCAGGTACTTGTAGATTTCCTCGCCATTGGCGTTGATCACGCCGATGTCGGCCATGTATTCGGCCTTCGAAGGAATACGCCCCAGACGCGAGCAGATGGCCGCAAGTTCCGCCGAACCCAAATACACGTTGGTGTTCTTGCCCAGGCGATTCGGGAAATTGCGGGTGCTGGTGGAGAACACGGTGGCGCCTTCGCGTACCTGCGCCTGATTGCCCATGCAGAGCGAGCAGCCCGGCATTTCGGTGCGTGCGCCGGCAGTGCCGAAGGTGCCGTAATGGCCTTCTTCGGTGAGCTGTTGTGCATCCATCTTGGTGGGCGGGGCGATCCAGAGCTTGCTTGGAATATCGCGCTTGCCTTCGAGCAGTTTCGCCGCAGCACGGAAGTGGCCGATATTGGTCATGCAGGAGCCGATGAATACTTCGTCGATCTGCGCGCCGGCCACGTCGGACAGGGTTTTCACGTCGTCCGGGTCATTCGGGCAGGCCACGATGGGTTCTTGCACATCGGCCAGGTCGATCTCGATGACGGCGGCGTATTCGGCGTCGGCGTCCGGCTCCATCAGCTGCGGATCGGCCAGCCATGCTTCCATCTTCTTGATGCGGCGGGCGATGGAGCGCGCATCCTGGTAGCCGTTGGCGATCATCCACTTGAGCATCACGATGTTGCTGTTGATGTACTCGATGATCGGCTCCTTGTTGAGGCGCACGGTGCAACCGGCGGCGGAGCGCTCGGCCGAGGCATCGGACAACTCGAACGCCTGCTCCACCTTCAGATCCGGCAGGCCTTCGATTTCCAGAATGCGACCGGAGAAGATGTTTTTCTTGCCGGCCTTGGCCACGGTCAGCAAACCCTGCTTGATGGCGTACAGCGGAATGGCATTGACCAGATCGCGCAAGGTCACGCCCGGCTGCAACGTGCCCTTGAAGCGCACCAGCACGCTTTCAGGCATGTCGAGCGGCATCACGCCGGTGGCCGCGGCAAATGCCACCAAACCCGAGCCTGCGGGGAAGGAAATGCCGATCGGGAAACGGGTATGCGAATCGCCACCGGTGCCGACGGTATCGGGCAGCAGCATGCGGTTGAGCCAGCTGTGGATCACGCCATCGCCGGGGCGCAGCGAGATGCCGCCACGGGTGGAAATGAACTCCGGCAGGGTGTGATGGGTTTTCACGTCCACCGGCTTGGGATAGGCGGCGGTGTGGCAGAACGACTGCATGACCAGATCGGCGCTGAAACCCAGACACGCCAGATCCTTCAATTCGTCACGCGTCATCGGGCCGGTGGTGTCCTGCGAACCCACCGAGGTCATCTTCGGCTCGCAATAGGTGCCCGGACGCACGCCCTGGCCTTCCGGCAAGCCGCAGGCGCGGCCCACCATCTTCTGCGCCAGCGAATAGCCCTTGCCGCTATCGGCAGGCTGTTGCGGCTGGCGGAAAAGATCCGTCGGCGCCAGCTTGAGCGCTTCACGCGCCTTGGCGGTGAGGCCGCGACCAATGATCAGTGGAATGCGGCCACCGGCGCGTACTTCGTCGAACAACACGTCGGATTTGACTTGGAACTCGGCAATCACTTCACCATTCTTGATGGCCTTGCCCGCGTACGGTTGCAGTTCGACCACGTCGCCGTGATTCATCTGCGACACGTCCAGCTCGATCGGCAACGCGCCGGCGTCTTCCATGGTGTTGTAGAAAATCGGGGCGATCTTGCCACCCAGACACACGCCACCGAAGCGCTTGTTCGGAATGAAGGGAATGTCATCGCCGGTGAACCACAGCACCGAGTTGGTAGCCGACTTGCGCGAGGAACCGGTGCCGACCACATCGCCGACATAGGCAACCAGGTGGCCCTTGTCCTTCAGCGAGAGGATTTCCTGGATCGGCCCGCGCTTGCCGTCTTCTTCGGGCACGAAAGGCGCGTCGGGGCGCTTGTTCTTCAGCATCGCCAGCGCATGCATCGGGATGTCCGGGCGCGTGGTGGCATCCGGCGCCGGCGAAAGATCATCGGTATTGGTTTCACCCGGCACCTTGAACACGGTGATGGTCAGCGACTCGGGCACTTCCGGCTTGCTGGTGAACCATTCGGCATTGGCCCAGCTTTCCAGCACGGCACGGGCATGCGCATTGCCGGCTTCGGCCTTTTCCTGCACGTCGTGGAAGGCATCGAACACCAGCAAGGTGTGCTTGAGGCCTTCCGCCGCAATGGCACCAACGGCCGCGTCATCCAGAAGCTCGATAAGCGGCGCAACGTTGTAGCCACCCAGCATCGTGCCAAGCAATTCGGTCGCCTTCTCACGCGGGATCAGTGCATTGATTTCCTTGCCGAAGGCGATGGCGGCGAGGTAGCTGGCCTTGACCATCGCCGCATCATCCACGCCGGCGGGCACGCGGTTCGTGATGAGATCAAGAAGAAAGGTTTCCGTGCCGGCTGGAGGCGACTTCAACAGTTCGATGACGTCGGCCGTCTGACTGGCAGAAAGCGGAAGCGGAGGAATGCCGAGCGCGGCGCGTTCGGCGACATGTTGGCGGTAACTTTCCAGGAACATGGTGTCTCTCGATGCGGGGTGGGTGGATGGGTCAGTTGACGGGTCTGGGAACGATGAGCTTCAAGCCCTTGAAGTAATCGCGATAAAAGGTGTCATCGCGCGTGATCAAACCGTCGCACTGCATCAGGGCATGTGCGCCGATCAGGAAATCGGGAATGGTGCGTGCATGACCGCTGCCACGCTGGCGATAGCGGCGCTGCATCTCGCCGGCACGCAACGCGGATTTGGCTTCCAGCGGATCGAAGCGGATGCTCATTTCCTCGAGCGCACTCAAGGCTTCGGAACCATCCCGCAAGGCAGTGCAGATTTCCGCCAGCACCACATCGCAGATCACCACCGGCCCCACGCTCAATGACTGACGCAGGCAGACTTCGGCAGCATCGGCTTCCGGTCCGTCGGCCAACAGGTCGAGCAACACGGAGGAATCGATGGCGATCACGCGTTGGCCTCACATTTCCAGCAGATCGCCGGGAGCGCGACCGCGAATCGCACGCATCGCCTCGTCGGTGTTGGAAAAGCCATCCAGCTTGAACCGGCCACGGACCCGCGAGATCGCATCGTCGACGTTCTTGCGCAGAATGATTCGTCCGCCCTCGACTTCGATCTTCAGCACGCTGCCCTTGGTCAGGCCCAGCGCGTCACGCACGGCCTTGGGCAAGGTGATCTGCCCACGCTCGGCAACGGTGACCTCCATGACGCCACTCCGACAGGAAAAATCGGAATGAATTATACATACTTTCTTGTGCATACCATGACTGGCATACAACCAATGAGTGCGGGGTATTACCCGTTCAACGCCAACGATGGCGAGCTGAAACGAGCAATTCTGCCTTGCGGCACTGCACCAGCCGCGCCTGTTCGCGAAAGACACAGCCACCCGGGCCATCAACGCGTCCAGCAGCAGCACAACCTCAAAACTCCCGCTGCGGAAGCCTCATCGGTGATCACGCCATGACGAAGCTGCCGTGAAATCCCAACGGCAGCCATTGGGGGAGAAAGGCGCGGCAGCGTGGGCCATCCGCGATGCGGGCGGCGTCGAACACCGACAGGCACAGGCGGCGGCTTGGCAGGTGCAATGCCGTGCCGACAAGCCAGCCTCGGTCACGCGGCGCATCGGGTGTACGCGGTACGAACAGGTGCTCCTCCACCAGCCAGTCCGAACCGTAGACGAAACGGTCCACGCGATCGCGGCGCGCATCCCACGCCAGCACGCTGTCCAGATACGGCGCACGCAGATCGCTGCGCGCAGTGAACCAGCAGCGACCGCCTGAATCGTGGTGGCGTGTGTCCCAGACCGGGAACTCGGTGCGATCCGGCCCAGCCTGCGACAATCGCGCTTCGCCTGCGTCCAGCGGCAGTTCGATCCGCGCCAGTGGTCCGCTGGCTGGCAAGGGGCGTGCTTCACCGCGCATCGGTGCGCTCAGACTGTCGATCAGCGCCGCACCGTCGGCGTGCCAGCAAGCATGCAACGCGATGCAGTCAGCCTCTTCATGCGCATCGGTGTGGTGAAAGGCCAGGCCCGCCGGCAGGTGATACCGGCGCGGGCGGTCAAGCGCATCCTTGGCGACGACAATGACTTCGCAGCCAGCCTCCGGCGTCCAGTGCATGCGCTCGAAGAACGCACCATCCGCCTCGGGCCGGTACAGCCACGGCGCCAGCACGAACACCAGATGACGGCGAGTCTGCACGAAGCTGTGCAGGTAACCCCGCTTCTCCAGCGTGATCGGGGCAACGGTGGCGTGTTCGCCAGCCGCATCGATGCGCCAGACCAGCAGCGTCGGCGTGGGCGCATAGGCCGCCAATCCGACGTTCCACAGACTGCCATCGACGTCGCGCAGCGGATGGGCGGAAAACGGCAAACCGGCGAATTCCGCGTTGCCCCACTGGCGTGGACCGCGTGCGTGCAATGTTTCGGCATCGAGCTCCCAAGCCGAGCCACCTTCCCACAAGGCGTACATGCGGCCCGCGTGATGCAGCACGGATGTGTTGGCGACATTGAGATCATCGTTGCCGTGCACCGCTTCGGCATCGTCGATGACGGTACCGGCTGTCGTTCGCAGGAACCGCCCGGCAGCCTGCTCGGCCACGAATTTGGGCGTAGCGACCATGCGCGCGCGATGCGTCAGCGCACCATCGCGCAACCGCCACGCCTGCACCAGGCCGTCGCCGTCGAACCAGTGTCGATAGCGCTGGCCGGCGCGCTCGAAACGTGCCGAGCCGTTGCGATAGAGCGTGCCGGAAATCCCCGCCGGCGGCCTGCCTTCCCAGCGTAGCGTGCGTTCGGCCAGCGCCTCGCCGTCGAAACCCTGCCAACCGAGCAGCCAGTCGTGACCGGCCAGTGCGGCATGGAACGCTTCGTGCAATGGATCGCATTCCGCCGCACGCAGCAGGCCCGCGGGAACCAGCCCGGCAGAGGCCGTTGCCAGCAGCCCGCGAAGCACGTCACGACGGCGCATCAACGCATCTCCACCACGATGCCGACTCCCTCCTCCGGCACCCCGAACGCGACTTCCTCGAACTTTGCCCGACGCATGAGTCTCGGATTGTTGCTGAAGCCGTAGCCCTCGCGCGGGATGCCGAGCAGATTGGTATCGAGCTTGCCGTTGTCGTTCTCGTCGTGCAGCACCAGCACGCCGTAGCGACCCGGCACCAGATCGGCGAAGCGCAGCTCGATCGCGCCCTCGGTGGCGGCAATCTTCTGCGCGGCGTGCGAGCGGGCGCGGCCTTCCCAGCCGTCCTCGGAGTCGTACAGCGCCACCAACACATGACCGTTGGCGCTGGCGACGCCGCTGAGGCGGACATCGAGATCGGCAGCCATCGCCGACGCGACACCCAGACAGGACAGGACGAACAAACACAACGCATGACGCTTCATGGCGGAATCCTCGTGCAGTAGCGGGGGGGGAGCCAGTGTCGCGGTGCCGCGCCATGCGATCAGGTGCCCGCCGTCACCGCAGCGGGTGCCGAAAGTCACCTTGTGCGGCCAGCACGGCTCCGCCATGCCCGGGCGCGCATACACTCCCGCCATGGTCGCCAGCGCCCCAACCTCGTCGTTCCCGCCCCGCATCGCACC
>JAEXRB010000370.1 GCA_023438325.1 Pseudomonadota bacterium
GAAGCGCGTCGGCAGGACCGTCGGCTCCAGCTCCTTCTCGTCGTAGTTGGGCTGGAAGTCGACCGTGTCCTTGTCGATATCGGCCATCAACTCGTGCGCCAGACGCGACATGCGCGCCTCGGTGTAACGCATCGCCGCCGCCGAGTCGCCATCGACCGAACCGAAGTTGCCTTGGCCATCCACGAGCAGATAACGCAAGGAAAACGGCTGCGCCATGCGCACCAGCGTGTCGTAGACCGACTGATCGCCGTGCGGGTGGTACTTGCCGATCACGTCGCCCACGATGCGGGCGGATTTGTAATAGGGCTTGTTGCTATGGGCACCCAGTTCGTTCATCGCGAACAGCACGCGGCGGTGCACCGGCTTCAACCCATCGCGGACATCCGGCAGCGCGCGCCCCACGATCACGCTCATCGCGTAATCCAGATAGCTCTTGCGCATCTCGTCTTCGAGATTGACCGGGATGATTTCCTTGGCGAGATCGGTCATTTTTTTCCTGATTCATCCGATGGATACGGCGGCCTCCCGCAGTACGGGAACGATGGCCGGAGGGCCCTCCGAAAAGATCGAGGGCAAGCGGCGGATTCTACCATGGGGGAATGTCGGGCCTGACTCATGCCGCAGGCATCCCGCCGCTTTGCCAACACGGCGCGCCTGCGGCATAAGCTGTCCGGCGCGCAGCCACCGACGACCGGGATGATTCATGAGCGATCCGAACCAGACACTTTCATGTGCCCTGCGCCAGCACCGATCAACTCCACCTTCCACTGAACCGAATGTGGCTTGGGCAGCGATACCCACCGCCGGAACGTGCACCACAGCGCCACCACGACCGATTGCCAGCAAATGAGCCTGCACGGATGAATACCCGCTCCCAAACCATGCCACCATCCCTCACCGCCGAGACACCTTCCGAACGCCCTGCGGTGCCCTGGATGGCACTGGCCCTGATCCTTGCGACCAGCGTTGCCTTGCATTTCGCCGTCGATACGCGACAGGCGCTCCTGTTTCTCGTTGGCGGCCTGCTCGGTCTTGCGCTCTATCACGCCGCCTTCGGCTTTACCTCGGCCTGGCGCGTGTTCATCACCGAGCGCCGCGGCGCCGGATTGCGCGCACAGATGGTCATGCTTGCGCTGGCCGTCATCTTGTTTTTCCCGGCGCTGTCCTCCGGGACATTGTTCGATACGCCGGTGCGAGGCAACGTCGCACCTCTCGGCACCTCGGTGGCGATCGGTGCGTTCCTGTTCGGCATCGGCATGCAACTGGGTGGAGGTTGTGCCTCGGGCACGTTGTTCACCGCCGGCGGCGGCAACGCGCGCATGCTGGTGACCCTTGCGTTCTTCATCATCGGCGCGACCGTGGCCACCCTGCATCTGGACTGGTGGTTCGCACTGCCAAGCCTCCCCGCCACCTCGATCGTCGAGGTACTCGGGCTGTGGCCCGCGCTGGCCGCCAATCTGCTCGCATTCGCGCTGATCGCCGCCCTGACGATGGTTCTGGAACGCCGTCGCCATGGCCGACTCGAACAGCACGACCTGCCATCCAGACGCGGCTGGTCGCGTGTCCTGCATGGCCCGTGGCCGCTGCTTTGGGGCGCCGTGCTGCTGGCGCTGCTCAACTACGCCACGCTGGTGTTGGCCGGACGGCCGTGGGGCATCACTGGCGCCTTCTCGCTTTGGGGCGCCAAAACCTTGCAAAGCGTTGGCACGGATGTCGCGCAGTGGCCGTTCTGGCAGCGACCTTCCAATGCCCAGGCGCTGGCCGCGCCGGTTTGGCACGACATCACCAGCGTCATGAACTTCGGCATCATGCTGGGCGCATTTCTGGCTGCCGGGCTGGCAGGGCGGTTTGCGCCGAGCCTGCGTATTCCACTGCGCTCACTGGTGGCAGCCGTGCTTGGCGGGCTGATGCTGGGCTACGGCGCACGGCTCGCCTATGGCTGCAACATCGGCGCGTATTTCAGCGGCATTGCCTCCGGCAGCCTGCATGGCTGGCTATGGCTGTTGGCGGCATTCCTCGGCAATGCCGCAGGGGTGCGTCTGAGGCCGATTTTCTTTCCCAACGAAAAGGTGCAAGCGCGCCTTACCGGCTGCTGATGCCCTTGCTCTCAGGTGACGCCGGAGCTGTGCCGAACACCCAGAAGCGCGAACTTGCATAGTTCACCAACAACCCAGCCATGGAGCCTGCAGCCACGCCGATCACCGGCCAGGTGCGGACCAGCTCCACGCCGTGCACCAGCGCGGCGTAAAGCCCGTAATTGACGGCAAAACCCGCCATCATCGCGAGCAGGTAACGCCCGGCCTGACCTTTGCGCTTCTGACTGGCAGCGAAGGTGATGTGACGGTTGAACACGTAGGTGGTTGCCACCGCGCACAGGAATGACACCGCCCGGGCGGCGTAGGGATTCCAGCCCAGCCCATGCACCAGCGCCGACACCACGCCGGCATCGACGAAAAAACCCAGTGTGCCGGCGATGCCGAACAACAGGAGCTGGCGCATCGGGTTCAGCCCGCGTCCGCCAGTGCCCGAAGGCCGGTGCGCAGCGGGGCGGTCATCACCCCGCGCTCGGTGACGATGGCATCAATCAAATTCGCCGGCGTCACATCGAATACCGGGTTGTAGGCTCGGATGCCTTCGGCCACGGTGCGTTGACCACCATAACCAAGCAGTTCGGCAGGGTCGCGCTCTTCGATGTGAATGGCCGTTCCACTCTCCGTGGCCATGTCGACCGTGGACCAAGGCGCCACCACCATGACCTTCACGCCAAAATGCCGCGCCACGATGGCGAGCTGGCAGGTGCCGATCTTGTTGGCGACATCGCCATGGGCAGTGATGCGATCCGCCCCCACGATCACCCATTGCACTTGTCCCGTACTCATCAGATGCGCGGCGGCGGCATCGGCAATCAACGTGGCGTCGATGCCATCTTGTTGCAACTCCCACACTGTCAATCGCGCACCTTGCAGCCAAGGGCGGGTTTCCGTGGCGAATACCCGATCGATCTTGCCCTGTGCCACGCCGGCGCGGATCACGCCCAGCGCCGTGCCGAAACCGGCCGTGGCGAGCGAGCCGGTGTTGCAGTGGGTGAGCACACCGCTGCCGGGTTCGATCAAGGCGGCACCGAGTTCACCCATGTGACGGTTCGCGGCCAGATCTTCCGCCTCGATGGCCGCGGCCTCGCGAGCAAGGCACGTCTGCCAGTCGTCGCCTGCGCCGGCCAGCGTGTTGCGCATGCGTTGCAGCGCCCACGCCAGATTCACCGCCGTCGGGCGTGCCGCATTGAGGCGTTGCAATACGGGTTCCAGATGTTCGCGCGCACGTTCGGATGAAGCGCCACCCAGTTCGCGTGCTGCCAGCACCACGGCCCACGCGGCAGCAATACCGATGGCCGGCGCGCCGCGCACCACCAAGTCGAAAATTGCCTGAGCCACTTCATCGGCGCTGTGGCAATTGACGAACTCCTGCACGAACGGCAGCTTGCGTTGATCGAGCAATCGGAGGTGGTCAGCGCGGAAGGCCACCGCACGAACGCGGTCATAGCGGGCGTAATCGATCATCTGAAAATATCTGGCTCAACGGGGGCGCTACTTTAGCGCGTGGCATCAAAATCCATATGCCGACCATACCCGCCAGTCATACGGCGGCGGCACGTTGACATGCGCTTGCTGGCAGATGCCGGCGCGATCCAACGGCCACTGGGTGAGGTAAAAAACCGTGCGCCCGGTCTCCCGGATGGCGTCGGCCAACGCCCGTGCCGCCAGCGGGTCTTCGTAGTAGGCCTCGGCGATGATCCAGCCTGCATCGGCCCAGTGGGCTCCTGCGGGATTCTGGCTGCGCATGTAGCCATCCATCTCCACGAACTTCCGGTACTCGTCCCAGCTTGGGGAATCACCGGCATAGAAATCGAACGCGAACACCTGCGGATAATTGCCTTCGTACACATAACGCATGTGGCGCACGCGCGAGCGCATTTGGTTGTTGTCCTGATCTGCGAGGAACGAAAAGCCCACCGTATCGCCAGAACCGTAAGCTGCGAAATAGCGTTGCCACAAAGTACGCACGGCACCGCTCCAGGCTTCGTTGGCCGGATATTTGTAGCGATCGCTCTCGGGAAGCCATACCGGGTTCTTGTCGCGTGGCGCACCTTCCACCATCAAGTCGACGAGGTACTCCAGATCGGAATTGGCCAGCACCGGCCGCAAGGTCTGGACAAGGCGCCAGTACTCGTCCACATGGGCATTGAAAGTGCTGCCCGACTGCGGAAACTCCGGCTGCGACGGGTTCATGTTGTTGGTGGGGAAGAAGCGGAACAATACGCCGTCGAAACCTGCGGCCTTCACATCGGCCAGCAAGATGGAGAGATTCGAGGCCACCTGCGCCACTTCGGCCGGATTGCTCGAATCGATCAGCGTGCCACTGCCAGGCGCGGGCTGGTGCATGAAATAGACGCCGAGGCTGAGCCGGCGCATGCCTCGTTTGTACATCGCAGCCATCTGCCGGCGTGCGATGAAGCGCACTGCTCCTCGTTCCGGATGGACTTCGTGATAGCGCTTGAGCAAACCGTAGGCATCACGTGAGTCCTGGGTGCACTGGCCATCGTCGCCGAACCACAGATAGTTGACGCCGCCGCCCCCCGAAGTCACCGGAGCGGCCGCTTCGAAGCCATTGCCGAAAATCATCTGGGCACTGGCCGCCGCTGGCGCCGAGAATGCCGACAGAAATACAAGTACCGCGAAAGCGTGTCGAACAAATTTATGCATCGCGACACGGTACAGGAAAGCGCCATAACGGCGTTTCAACCAGATATCACCTGACGCGGCGCAACTGCTCCCATTGCGCCCGTTGCTGCCCCCAGACATCGACAAGATGCGCCTCGTAAGGCGGCGGCAGCGATGACTGGCGCAGCAGGGTCGATCCCAGGCGCTGCGCCAATCGTTGCGACGCGACATTCTCCTGTGCAATGCAATGGATCACGTCTTGCCAACCGAGATGGGCAAATGCCCAGTCCATCGCCGCGACGGTTGCCTCGGCGGCATACCCCTGCCCCCAGACCGCGCGGCGAAACGACCAACCCACTTCATTGCCGGGCCAGCCTTCCGGCTTCCATGGCCCGCACTGCCCGAGCCACTCGCCGGTGGCGCGATCCAGCACCGAGAACATGCCGAATCCCTGTACCGCCCATGCGCCGGGCTGTTGCAGGAACTTCCGCCACGCCACGGCACGCACGACATGTCCGCCGATATGGCGTGCCGCTTCCTCATCGCCCACCAGCTCCGCATAGCCATCGAAATCCTCGATGCGCGGCGGACGCAACAGCAGGCGTGCGGTTTCGATGCGGATGTCGAAGCGGCTCATCGGCTGGCTCGATCAGAACGCGTTGATGCCCGTCAGCTCACGCCCGATCACGAGCTGATGCACGGTCTCGGTGCCCTCGTAGGTGATGACCGATTCCAGATTGAGCGCATGACGGATGGCGCCGTATTCGGTGGTGATGCCAGCGCCGCCGAGGATGTCGCGCGCATCACGGGCGATGTCGATGGCCATGCGCACGTTGTTCCACTTGGCCAGCGAAACCTGCGAAGGCTGCATCGCACCAGCGTCCTTAAGCCGCCCCAGTTGCAGGCTGAGCAACTGCGCCAACGTGATCTGACGAGACATTTCGGCAAGACGCAATTGCACCGCCTGGGTCGCGGCAATCGGGCGATTGAACAGCACGCGCTCCTTGGCGTAATCGGTGGCTTCGGTGAGGCAGGCGATGGCAGCGCCAATCGGCCCCCAGGTGATGCCGTAGCGGGCTTGCGTCAAGCAACCCAGCGGCCCCTTGAGGCCACGCACGTTCGGCAGGCGGTTGGCATCGGGAATACGGACGTTGTCGAAGAACAAACCGGATGTGATCGAGGCGCGCAGGCTCATCTTGTGCTTGATTTCCTGCGCCGTGAAACCGGGGGTGTCGGTGGGCACAATGAAACCCTGGATGCCTTCTTCGGTTTGTGCCCAGACGATGGCGATCTGCGCCACGTTGCCGTTGGTGATCCACATCTTCGCGCCATTGATGACCCAGTCGCCGCCGTCGCGCTTTGCGTGGGTTTTCATGTTGGCCGGATCGGAGCCGCCGTGCGGCTCGGTCAAACCGAAGCAACCGATCACTTCGCCCGCCGCCATGCGCGGCAGCCATTCGCGCTTCTGTTCCTCGCTGCCGTAGGCGTAAATCGGGTACATGCAGAGCGAGCTTTGCACCGAGACAAAACTGCGCAAACCCGAGTCGCCACGCTCCAGTTCCTGACAGATCAGGCCGTAGCTGACCGCATTCAGACCGGCGCAGCCGTAGTCTTCAGGCAGCGATGAGCCGAGCAGGCCAAGCGACGCGATTTCCGGGATCAACTCCTTCGGGAAACGCCCCTGATCGAAACAGTCGCCGATGATCGGCAACACTTTTTCATCGGTGAAACGGGCAACGGCATCCTTGACGGCGCGCTCCTCTTCGGAAAGCTGGGAGCGGATGTCGAAAAGGTCGGTGCGATCCAGGGCCATGGTGTGAGCTCGTGCGTGTTGGGTTGAAGGCCGGGAATCGGCCGAAAGGACCGGCGATTCTACCAGCCTCGAGGCGGACACACCCCCGGTGATGAACCGCCGCCGCGCCCGCCCGTACCAACCCCTTGCATCGGGCCCGCAGCTTCCCCACTGTGACTTCCTGCATCCAGCCGGATGCGATGGCATATCCCGCTGGAGAGTTCTCGATGGCCAATCCGCTGCTTGCCCCTGTCCTGCTCTGGCTCGGCCGCCTCAGGCATCCGCAGCTGTTCATCGTCACCGGCATCCTGTTCCTGATCAACGTCCTGATTCCCGACGTGCTGCCCTTCGTCGACGAACTGCTGCTGGCCACGCTGACGCTGTGGCTGGGCAGTCGCAAGCGCGGCAAGGACGCCAAGGAAAGCACCATCGATGCAACTGATCGATAGCCACTGTCATATCGACGCAACGCAGTTTGATGCCGATCGCGCCGAAGTCATCGCACGCGCCGTGCAGGCAGGCGTCGAACGCATCGTCGCCCCGGCCGTCGATGCGGCGAGTTGGCCCAAGCTGAAATCCGTGGCGCAGCAATATCCGCAGGTGATTCCGGCCTATGGCCTGCATCCGATGTATCTGGCGCAGCACCGCCCCCGGCATCTGGAACAACTGCGCGAATGGATCGAGCGCGAACGCCCCTGCGCCGTTGGCGAGTGCGGGCTGGATCATTTCGTCGGAGACCTGGATCCGGAAGCCCAGCGTGACTATCTGATCGGCCAGTTGAAGCTGGCCCGCGAATTCGACCTGCCGGTGATCCTGCACGCCCGCCGCGCACTGGATGATGTCATGGCACTGCTGCGCCGCATCGGCGGGTTGCGCGGCGTGGTACACAGCTTTTCAGGCAGCCTGCAACAGGCCGAAAAGCTCAATGCCATGGGTTTCCTGCTCGGCATCGGCGGCCCGGTCACTTACGAACGCGCACAACGCCTGCGCGGCATCGTGAGGGCGCTGCCCATCGACGGCCTGCTGCTGGAAACCGATGCACCGGATCAACCGGATGCCGGCATCCGCGGCCAACGCAACACACCGGAGCGGTTGTCCGAAATCGCGTGTGCCGTCGCCGCCGTGCGCGAAGAATCTCCCGAGCATGTCGCCGAACATACCCGGGCCAACGCCCGCCGGCTGTTCGGACTTGGCTCCCTCAATCCTTCGGCTTGAGCAGCAACTCCATGACCCGCGCCACTGCGGCAAACGCGAACGCGCCGGTGATATGGGTGGCCGCCCCCAGCCCGCCGCCGCAATCCAGTTTCATCGCCGCATCCGCACCCACCTGCGGGCGCAGGCCGCAAACGCTGCCATCGGCCTGCGGATAGCGCACGTTTTCCAGCGAATACACCGCCTGCACTCCGAAGTAGCGCTGCGG
>JAEXRB010000384.1 GCA_023438325.1 Pseudomonadota bacterium
AACACGGCATCGCGATGGTCTTCACCGGCGTGCGCCACTTCCGCCACTGAACCGCCACACACCGCGCCCTGCCGCACGGCGCACAATGGCATCGGATACACGCTACCAACGAAAAGGCCCCGGACAAACCGGGGCCTTTTTTCTGCGGAACCTTGCCCGGCGGCTTACTCACCCAACCACCGCGCCAGCCAGTCCTGCACTTCCTGATAGAAGTAGCGGCTGTTGCCACCCTTCAGCACCCAGTGATTTTCATCCGGGAACACCACCAGCCGGCTTTCGACCTGCTGACGCTGCAGCGCGGCCCAGTATTCCAGGCCGTTGTTGATCGGCACGCGGAAATCCTTTTCGCCGAAGGTGACCAGCGTGGGCGTCTTGAAGTTGGCGGCCAGGCGGATCGGATTCTGCTCGCGCCACACCGCGCCTTGCTCCCACACCGGGCCGCCATTGGCAGCTTCACGCGACCAGGCGATGTCGCTGGTGCCCCATTGCGATTCGAGATTCACTAGGCCGGCATGGCTGATCAGGCAGCGGTAACGATCCGTCGTGCCTTGCAACCAGTTCGCCAGATGTCCGCCGTAGCTCGCGCCGCCAGCGCATTGGCGCTCGGCATCGATGAAGCCGTAGCGGGCGATGGCCTCGTCGGCGGCCTGATTGATGTCCAGTGCCGGGCCGCGCAGCGGATCACCGATGATGCCGCGTGCGAAATCCTCGCCGAAGCCGGTGGAGCCGGTGTAGTTGGTCAACAGCACCACGTAGCCGGGCGCGGCTAGCAGGTGGTAGTTCCAGCGCAGCACCCACATGTCGCGCCACATCGTGTGTGGGCCGCCGTGCATCAGCACCAGCAGCGGGTATTTCTTCGCCGGATCAAATCCCGGCGGGCGCAGCAGCATGTTGTGGATGCGGCGCCCATCGCGCTCGAACCAGAAGGTTTCCAGTGGGGCCAGATCCAGCGTTGCCGCACGCGCCGCGGCAAATGCGGTGAGTGCGGCATGATTGCCGCGTGCCGGATCGATGCGCACCACTTCCGGCGGCTCGGCGGCACTTTCGTAGCTGCCCAGCAGCACCGCATCACGACCACTGCCGCCCAGCACCAGATTGGTGTAAAGCCCCTTTTCCGGCAGCGCGACGCGACGGGCCGGCTTGCCATCGAAGCTGCCGCGGAACACCGCTTCCTGCCCGCCGGTTTCCGCCGAGAACAACACCGCATCGCCCGCGCGCGTCGCAATGGCGTAAGTGGATACCGAAAGCGTGTCGGGCGCTTCCAGCACCTTGCGCTGCGTCATGGCCGGCCAATCGAACCGCGCGATGCGGCTGGCGTTGTAGACCGAATCGCTGCGCGGCCCGAGCAAGGCGAACAGCTGCGTGCCATCGGCCGAGAAGCGCAATGTGGAATAGCCGTCGTCCGCATCCTCGCCATCGCTGCCGGTCAGGCGGCGCGGTTCGCCACCGCTTGCCGGCACCTGCCAGATATCCAGATGGGTGAACGAGAACGCGCTGCGATGGCGATTGCGGCTGGCGACGAACACCACCGATTTGCCATCCGGCGCCCACGCGGCATCCAGTTCTTCACTGCCCATGCCGCCACGGCCGGCAAAACCGCGCGATTTGACCAGCGCGCTGTCGGCCATCAGGTTGATGGCTTCGCCCCCTTCGAGCGCCTGCACGAACACGTGCGGACGCAGTTCGTCGAGCCATCGATCCCAGTTGCGGATCGGAAAGCCGGTGAACACCCGGACGCTGTGGTCACGGCTCTTGCGTTCTTCTTCCAGACGCCGCTGCTCGGCATCGTTTCTGGCACCGATGTAGACATTGCTGACGAACAGGATGCGGCTGCCATCGGGCGAAAACTGCGGCAATCGCGCACCGGTGGAAAGGTTGGTGACGCGCTGCGCCTCGCCGCCATCCAGCGGCAAGCTGTAAATCTGCGGCGCATCATCACGCGCACGTTTTGCGACAAATGCGATATGGCGGCCATCGGCACTGAACACCGGCATGCTTTCCACGGCCGGATCGCTGGTGAGGCGACGTGGCGCAGCACGGCCATCGGTGGCGAGCAACCACAAGTCGCTGCGCTGATCTTTGCTGTCATAGGCCGGTTCGACCACCTGCACCACGGCCAAGCGCCCATCGGGACTGATCACCGGTGGCGCCACGCGTGGCATCAGCCACAACGCCTCGTGCGTGATCGGCGCCTTGGCGAGCGGAGCGGTTTCCCTTGCCTCCGCAACACCCACCGCAGCCAGCGCGCACAACGCCGCCACTTCCATCCATCGTGCAACCCGCATCGTGCTTCCTCCGATCGTATGTTCAGGGGAGCTGATCCTAGCAGCCTGGCTTTCAGGGCCTGTGCAAGATGCAGCAGCACATTGAAAACGCCGGTGCCGTGTTGAATCCACCCCGTTTTTTATCACCTGCGCCCGCCCCGCAGAATCGATACCAGCACCCAAACTCCGCCGATCGCCGCACCCACGAAGCCGAGCACGCCGAAACCGGAGATGCTGGACAGCGCAATCGGCCCCTTGATGTTCATCACGATGGCCGAGCCGATGATGAGTGCCGAGGTCACCAATCCCACGGTGAGCCGGCTCACCGCACGATCGAGTTGATCGCCGAATGGCTTGAGCGATGTGACTTCCACTTCCACATGCAACTTGCCGCGCCGTGCCAGACGCAATATCTGGCGCAAGTCGCGCGGCAGGCTGGAAATCAGATCCATCGCATTGGAAAGCACATGCCAGCCGCGCCGCGCCAACACCCGCGGCGAATACTGTTCGGCCAGCGCACGGCGCAGATAGGGCGCCGCCACCGCGGCCATGTCGAAATCCGGATCCAGCTCGCGTGCCATGCCTTCCAGGGTGACGAAGGTTTTCAGCATCAACGCCAGATCAGGCGGCAAGGTCAGGCCGTTGTTGCGCATCACCGCGATCATGTCGGTGAGCATGCGGCCGAATCCCAGATGCTTGAGCGGCACGCCACGGTAGTTGTCCACGAAGGCATCGATTTCGGTGAGCAACTGGGTTTCGTCGATATCCGCATTGCCACTCCAATCCAGCAGCACATCGGAAACCGCTTCCACCTGCTGTGTCGCCAGCCCGTTCAGCAGGCGCGCAATCTGCTGGCGGCGCTCCACACTCAATCGCCCGACCATGCCGAAATCGATCAGCGCGATTCTGTTTTCCGGCAGGAAGAACACGTTGCCCGGATGCGGATCGGCATGGAAGAAGCCATCCTCCAGCACCATCTTGAGAATCGCCGCCGCACCGCGCCGCGCCAGTTCCTCCCGATCCAGCCCGGCGTCGTCGAGTCGCGCCATCTCGCAGCCGGGAATCCCGGCGACCAGATCCTGCACGTTGAGCCGCTCGCTCACATATTCCCAGTAAACGCGAGGCACCACGATTTGCGGGTATTGCTCGAAATTGCGCGCAATGCGCTCGGCACTGCGGCACTCAGCGGCGAAATCCAGCTCGCGTCGCAAGGAAATGCCGAACTGGCGCACCACGTCGCGCGGGCGATAGCGTTTCCAGTCGGGCATTTCGCTTTCGATTGCCTCGGCCAATCGATTCAGCAGGCGCAAATCGGCTTCGATGATCGGCCCGATGCCGGGCCGGCGCACCTTGAGCACCACCTGGGTGCCATCTTCCAGCTCGGCCCGATAGGCCTGACCGAGCGAAGCGGCAGCGAGCGGTTTTTCCTGAAGATGGCGAAACACCTCATGCGGCGGACGCCCAAGGTCTTCCTCCAACTGCGCGGCGATGCGCTCGAAAGGCACCGCCGGCACCGCGTTCTGCAACCGGCTGAACTCGGCAATCCACTCCGGCCCGAACAGATCCACACGCGTGGCGAGAATCTGCCCGAGCTTGACGAACGTCGGGCCCAGGTCTTCCAGCGCGCGACGCACCCGCTGCGGCGGAGACAACGCCAGCAGTTCTTCGCCCACCGGATGCCAATGCAGCACGCGTCCGGCGCGTTCGAGCACACCGGCCATGCCGATACGCTGCACCACATCGCCGAAACCGTAGCGGATCAACACGCCCGCGATTTCCTGCACCCGGCCCAGATCACGCACCGCACCCAAGGCTTCCAGCAACATCGGGCATCCTCCTTTAGCCATCTCCGGCGAGCTTATCAGCGCGCTGCATGCGTCCCGTGGGAAAATGCCCGTTCCTCCACTTGAAGAACATGCGCATGGAATGGCTCAGCGACCCGACCATCTGGATGGGCCTGACAACCCTGGTGATTCTGGAAATCATCCTGGGCATCGACAATCTGGTTTTCAT
>JAEXRB010000385.1 GCA_023438325.1 Pseudomonadota bacterium
TACCTGCCCCATCGCGCCCGCAAGTCATCCGATGATCTGGGCAAGAGTCTGGTGCAGCGCCCGGACGGCCGCTGGCGCTGGCATTGGGATCCGCGCCTGATCGAAACCATCGGGCGCAATGGCGAGCAACATCAGTCGCTGCTGATGGAAGCGGCCCAACGCATCGAAGTTCCTACCCTGCTCATCAGTGGCGGTCGCAGTGATCTGGTGAATGACGAGCACATCGCCGAATTCCTCGGCCTGGTGCCGCACGCTCGGCACATTCGCCTGCCCGAAGCCACACACATGGTGGTGGGTGACGACAATGATGCATTTACTCGAACGATTCTTGATTTCCTTGTGACGTTGCCAGCCGGCAACGCCCCTTCCGCCGGAGAACAGCCATGAGCATCGTGCTTCCCTTCCTCGCCCTGCTGGTGGCCGGCATGATCGCCGCCTACTTCCGGGTATCGCTCAAGACATGGGCCATGGCCAGTGTCGCGGCCTTGGTGCTGGCATTGGTACTGAAGGCCAGTGTCATCGCCACGGCCATCGCCGCACTGCTGCTGGCACTGGTTGCCGTGCCGCTGCTGCACACCGGCATTCGCCGCCAGAAGATTTCCGCGCCGCTGCTGAAGATCTACACCAAAATGCTGCCGACGCTGTCGGAAACCGAACAGACCGCACTGGATGCGGGCACCGTGGGTTTCGAAGGCGAGCTGTTCTCCGGCATGCCGAAGTGGAAAGAGCTTCTCGCCCAACCCAAGCCGGAGCTGACACCCGAAGAGCAGGCCTTCCTCGACGGCCCGGTCGAAGAGGTCTGCAAGATGACCGACGACTGGGACATCACCCACGTGCGCGCCGACCTGCCGCCGGAAATCTGGGAATACCTGGGCACCCACAAGTTCTTCGGCATGATCATTCCGAAGGAATACGGCGGCCTGGGCTTTTCGGCCACCGCGCACTCACGCGTGATTGCCAAGCTGGCGTCGATTTCAAGCGTGCTTTCCTCCACCGTCGGCGTGCCCAACTCGCTCGGCCCGGCGGAACTGCTGCTGCATTACGGCACCGACGAACAGAAGAACCACTACCTGCCGCGCTTGGCCGTGGGCAAGGAAATCCCCTGCTTTGCCCTCACCGGCCCTACCGCCGGTTCCGATGCCACCTCCATCCCCGATCACGGCATCGTCTGCGAAGGCGAGTGGAACGGCGCCAAGGTGCTGGGCGTGAAGCTCTCCTTCGACAAGCGCTACATCACGCTGGCGCCGGTGGCCACGGTGATCGGCCTGGCGTTCCGCTTGTACGACCCTGAAAAACTGCTGGGCGACAAGGAAGATCGCGGCATCACTCTGGCACTGATGCCGCGCGAAACCCCAGGCTTGGAAGTAGGCCGCCGCCATTTCCCGCTCAACTGCACCTTCCAGAACGGCCCGGTGCGTGGTCAGGACGTGTTCCTGCCGCTGTCGGCACTGATCGGCGGCGAGGATTACATCGGCCACGGCTGGCGCATGCTGGTGGAGTGTCTCTCGGTGGGGCGCGCCATCACGCTGCCGTCCACCGCATCGGGCGGCATGAAGGGCGGCGCGTTGGTGACCGGCGCCTATGCCCGCATCCGCAAGCAGTTCGGCCTTTCCATCGGCCGCTTCGAGGGCGTGGAAGAAGCCCTGGCGCGCATCGCCGGCAATGCGTATTCGGGCAGCGCGCTGTCGCAGGCCACGGCGGCGGCGGTGGATCGTGGCGAAAAGCCGGCGGTGCCCTCGGCCATCGCCAAGTATCACTGCACCGAGAAGGGCCGGGAAACCATCCGCGATGTGATGGATGTGCTTGGCGGCAAGGGCGTGATCCTGGGGCCGAAGAACTTTGCCGGCCGCAACTGGCAGGCAGCGCCCATCTCCATCACGGTGGAAGGCGCCAACATCATGACGCGCTGCCTGATGATCTTCGGACAGGGCGCAATCCGCTGCCATCCCTGGGTATTGCAGGAAATCCAGGCGGCCAAGCATCCCGATCCGGAAACCCGCGTGCGCGAGTTCGACCGCACCTTGTTCGGCCATATCGGTTTCGGCGTATCCAACGCCGTGCGCAGTCTGGTACTCGGCCTGACCGGCGCCTCGATGGGCAAGGTGCCGGGGGATTCCTACACCCGTCGCTACTACCGCAAGCTCAACCGTTATTCGGCCAATCTGGCACTGGTATCGGATGTCTCGATGCTCACCCTCGGCGGCAAGCTCAAGTTCAAGGAACGCCTCTCCGGGCGCCTGGGCGACGTGCTGAGCCAGCTCTACATCGCCAGCGCTATGCTCAAGCGCTATGAGGATCAGGATCGCCCTGCCGGTGATCGTCCGCTGCTGGCCTGGGCCTTCCACGATTGCGCCCACAAGATCGAACTGGCGCTGTCCGAAGCCCTGCGCAACTTCCCGATCAAGCCGGTCGGCTGGCTGCTGTGGATGCTGGTGTTCCCGTGGGGACGCCGCGCGCATGCACCGGGCGATCGCCTCGGCCATCGCGTGGCCGCCCTGCTGCTGACGCCAAGCGATACCCGCGACCGCCTCGGCGAAGGCGCCTTCCTGACACCCTGCGCCAACAATCCCGGCGGCCGCATCAACGCCGCACTGCCCAAGGTGATCGCGGCTGAGCCGGTGGAGCGCAAGTTCCACAAGGCCATCAAGGCCGGCCAGATCGAAGCGCTGACCACGGAAGCACAACTGCAGGAAGCCCAACTCAAGGGCATCCTGACGGCGAACGAAGTGGAGATCCTGAAGGAACTGCACGCCCTCACGCTGGATGCGATCAGCGTGGATGATTTCGATCCTTCCGAACTGGTCGCCGCAAGCTTCGTGCAAAAGCCCGGATCACGAAGCCAGGCAGCCTGATTGCTCACACGTGCCCGCGCCGCGCATCCGATGCGGCGTGGGCACGCATTCCATTCTCGGAAGAATCCCGATGCCCTCCGCCCTGTCCCTGTATCGCCGCCTCGCCGACAAGCCGATGGGACAATGGCTTTTCAGCCGTCTGATCTGTTTCAAGGCGCCTTATTTCGCCACCATCCGACCGCGCATCACGGCGCTGGAGCCGGGCCGCTGCGAGGCTGTCATCGGCGACCGTCGTGCCGTGCGAAACCACATCGGCACGGTGCACGCCATCGCCATGTGCAATCTGGCCGAACTGGTCGGCGGGCTGATGACCGACGTCAGCATTCCCGCATCGATGCGCTGGATTCCCAAGGGCATGACGGTGCAATACCTGAAAAAGGCCAAAGGCACACTGCGCGCCACGGCCACGCCCGACATCGCCGTGGTGGCCTCCGAGCAGGGGTATGAGCTGCCGGTATCGGTGGATGTGCAAGATGCTGCGGGCGAGCACGTGTTCCATGCGCGCATCGCTATGTGGGTGAGTCCCAAGCAATCGGGGTAGATGATGTTCCGGACGCGTGTCGCCCGTCATGCCCGCGCTGGTGCGCGCGGCGAGGCATTCAGTCCTTGCCTTCTCCCGCCTCCGGCAACTTCTTCTCCTCACGCAGCAAGCGCCACGCGCTGACCGTCATCAGGCTCGCCATCAGCAGACCAAATCCGAACACCACCTGCGAGCCGAACGCCGCAAGTGCCCGGTAGGTCCACGAAAACGTCAGCTCACCGCCACGGAAGAACGCCGTGTCGATCGCCGCGCCGGCCTTGTAGCGCCATTGCCTGTCGACCCGGGTGTAGATGGTTTCGCGCCCCGGCTTCATCAGCGAGAACTCGTTGGAACGCGTCACCACCTGGACGATGGCGACCACGATGGGCAACGGCGAAGCGGTCAGCATTGCAAATCCGAGCAGCAGCGCCGCCATCGGAATCAGGATCACCGGGGCCAGCCCGAAGCGCGACAGCAGCCAGCGCGTGGCGAACAACTGCACGAGCAAGGTCAGCACGTTCACCGCGATATCAATGCCCGCGTAATAGGCAGTGCGCGCCTCGGCCGTATCAAAGCCCTCACGGGCGATCACCGCTTGCTGGTTGTAGAGCAACTGGCCGATGCCCACGCCAAGGAACACCAACGCGGCCAGCCAGCGCAGCAACGGCTCTTTGGCGATCAGCTTCAACCCGGCCAGCACATCGCCCCCCATCGCGCTCTCGTTGTCACGACCGATCTTCACCTCGCGCTGCACGGCCCAGCGGCGCAGCCGCCAGATGCAGACCAGACACGCGGCCAGAAACGCGGCGGACACCAGCATCAGATTGGCAAGGCCAAGTTTCTCGGCCAGCGCACGGGTGATGAAAGGGCCGGTGAACGCGCCGATGGTGCCGGCGGCGCCGATGTAGCCGTAGTACCTCTTCGCCTCGCCATGGGAGAAGACATCGGCCATGAAGCTCCAGAACACCGCCACCGAGAACACGTTGAACACCGTCACCCACAAGAAGAACGCCATCCCGCGCCCGGCGATCTGGCTGTCGAACAACAAGTGGAAGCCCAGCAGGCACACGATGAAAAAGCCGAACAGCACGGGCAGGAACACGCGGCGCGGGAAACGGCTCACCAGCGCGCCGTAGATAGGCTGTGCGATCAGGATCAGGATGAAGGAACAGGTAGACAGCACCTGCAGGATCAACTCCTTCAATGCGATGCCGCGGGCGGCGAAGAAGCCGATCATCTCGGGCGGGAACACCGCTTCGATCTCGCTCGATGCGCCCATCGCATCGCGTACCGGGCGCAGCACGTAGTAGCCGCTCAGCAGACAGAAGAAGAACAGGAAAGCCCACAACAAAGGCGGGGATTGACGCATGGCGTCGTAGAAACGTCGCAGCGGCGCGGCGGCTGTATTCATGGGAATGTCTTACGGTCGGCGCGAACGCTGGGGCGCACGGTACAAGAGCACGGCAGCACGTGGCAATCGCAATCTCGCACCACGGGGGCCGAGCAATTGCTCTACCCTGCGTGGTTAGGTTTCCAGAAAGGGGGGCGCGACCATGTCTTTGGCCGTCGCTCTGGCCACTGTCGTCGCTGCGGCTTTCACCCGCCATAGGCCGGCTTTTCGCCCAGGATGCGGGGTTCGATGCCCGAGCCCTCATCAGGCGGGCAGCCGGGCATGTTCGTTTCGATCATCACTGCCACAGGCTCCATCGTGTTCGATTACATCATCGTCGGCGCCGGCTCCGCCGGTTGCGTACTGGCAAACCGCCTGAGTGCAGATCCGGCCCTGCGTGTCCTGCTGCTCGAAGCCGGCCCGCGTGACTGGCACCCCTTCATCCACATGCCGGCCGGCATCGCCAAACTGGTGCACCAGCGCCAGATCAACTGGGACTACTGGACCGAGCCGGAAGCAGCCTTGAACGGTCGTCGCC